>JASGCS010000002.1:57039-182425 GCA_030054035.1 Candidatus Methylacidiphilales bacterium | reverse complement strand
AGAAAAATTGATAACTAAACTGCTGATATTCGCTTGCGAATAAAAAATTTCTAGTCGAAATTAATATTTCAATTTTATTTGACCCATTGATTGCATTCAATAAAATAGCTATTAGGGTCAAAAAAAGTAAATCCTAAGATTGTATAAGGTGCGCCATCTTTATTTGGATATTCATGTAGGGTAGGTTCTGAGAGAATTCTCACCCCTGGAATATGCTGTAGTTGATTGTAAACCTTAGCCGCGTCCTCAACCATAGATACAAAAACACAATCACCGATATTAAGCCGTTCTTTTTTAGGAATTGGACCAGATAGTGGGGGGTCTTGATATTCGAGTATTCCTAGCATGCCAACATAATCATGATTGGCTTTTAAAATTACCAATCTAGCCCTGTTGGTGCTACCTTTTATACCGGCTGGGAGAGCAATGCCTTGCATTTCTACTATTTCATCATAATGAATCTGCATACCTAAAATACCATGGTAAATCTCAAGGCATGGTTTAATATCATTTACCAACATAGTAACTCTTCTTAAATCAGTGGGAGATTTATTAATATTCATTTAATAATTATACTGTAGTATGCTACAATATTATTATAAATTATAGCTATCATAAAGGAGAAAAATAAATGAAAGTTAATATTAGTAGAAATTTTATATTTTTAGTAAATTCGGTTATTTTATGTATGGTTAGTCAAAGCCACGCAGCAGGCACAAAAAGCAACAGCTTTTTAGAAGAGGTTGTGGTTACTGCCCAAAAAACCAGTGAAAACCAACAATCAGTACCAATTGCAGTAACTGCTGTAACAGGGGAGAGACTTAGAAATTTGAATATTTCTGACACCACACAAATCACTCAACAAATTCCAGGGTTGCAATTAAATACATGGTCTCCTAATGTAACTATATTTAATTTGCGCGGTATTTCTCAGAATAACTTTACCGACAATCTTGAAGCACCTGTCGCAGTGTATTTTGACGATGCATATGTTGCGAGCATTAATGGATTAAGTGGGCAATTGTTTGATATTAAGCGTGTTGAAGTTTTAAGAGGGCCACAAGGGACTTTATTCGGTAGAAATGCAACTGGCGGATTAATACATTATGTCAGTAATTCAGCAGACACCGAAGATTTTAATGGTTATTTTAATATTCAATCTGGCAACTTTGATAACAATAGCATTGAATTGGCTGTTGGTGGTGGTGCATCAGGTGACAGAGCTAGATTTGCCGTTCGTTCTGAAAAATCTAATGGATATGTTTACTCAAAAACAGCAGACCCAGCAATACCAAGAAGTCGAGTGGATATAGGCGGTACTAATGGCATGGCTTTGAAACTTAATGTCCAATCAGATATAACTTCTAGCTTGCTCTTTAATTTTTGGTTAAAGTACTCAAAAGATGATAAAGTTCCCACCGGCGGCTATATTTTTGAACCATGTGCAGCTGATATGGCTGGATTATGTCCAGTAGATAGTTATGGTAGAACAATTGTTACTGGAGTAAATTCAGAACCATGGAAACATTATTCTGAAACTAAAGGATTTCTAAATAGAGATACCACCACAGCGCAATTTAGCTTTACAGAAAAATATAGCGATGAAAGTGTCTTCACATCTATTACTAATGTATTTGACTTAAATAAAAAATACTTTGAAGATGGCGATGCCACTCCATTTTTGTTAGTTAATTTTGGAACAAATGTTTCCTTTAATCAAGTTTCACAGGAAATTCGTTATAACGAAATTAGTGACAAAGTAAGATGGCAGATTGGAGCGTATTTTTTACAAATTAACTCTAAAGGTGGGGCAGATACTATTGCCGCACCTGCTTTTACTGGAGTGTATGCTAGTGGCAGAGCGGCAAATGCATTAACTGGAACTTTTGAAGAACCGACAACCGAACAGACTGAAAATCTTTTTGGCAATGGTTTTGTTGGCGCAGTGGCTTCGGAAAAAATTGACCTAGTTTCACAAAATATATCTGTGTTTGGACAAGCGGAGATTGATATTGCTAGTGATGTTGTTTTGACTTTAGGTTTGAGATTGACACAAGACGATAAAGAAATTGATTGGAAAATATTTTATAAAGATTTAAATAACCCAATTCCATTACTCATTGATTCAAGTGATAATCTAGCAAAGCAAAAAAAGAATGTTGATAAAATATCTTATAGTGATTGGGCTGGAAGATTGGCCTTGGACTGGAAAGTAAGTGATAAAACCCTTGTGTTTGCATCCTTGAATCGCGGGATTAAAGGGGGCAACTGGGCAACAGGTGCGAATCCCAACATAAATGCGTCAACTTTTCGTCATGAACCTGAAAGAATAACTTCACTAGAAGGTGGTTTAAAGACTGATGTAAGCGACCGTGTTAGACTTAACGCAACAATATTTACCTATGATTACAGGGGCTATCAATCTTTTTCATTACCAGGTGGTAATCCTTTTATTAGAAATACTGGCGCTAAGGTTTCGGGAGGGGAAATTGAGCTTTTTGTCAAACCCAATGAAGCTTGGGATATTAGTTTAGGCGCAACTACTTTACGAACTAAAGTGGGGAGGATTTTTGGAACTAATGCAAGTGTAAATGCTAATGGAGTGTACACTGGTGATGCGATCACGAATGCCAGATTGCCAAATGCACCGGATTATTCCTTAAATTATCTTGCCAGTTATTCTTGGAGGGTGTCTGGTTCCGTAATTTCAATTCAATTTGATGGCGTGAGATATGGAGATCAGTATCTGGAAGTGACTAATGGACCAGGTAGTTTTCAGAAAGCGTATACGGTAAATAATTTAAGTTTAAAATTTGAAACTGACAATAACAATCTCTTAATTTCAGTTTGGTCTAAGAATATAACTAATGAAAGATACAAAGTATATTCTTTGGATTTAGGTGTGCTTGGCACGACAACATATTACGCGCCACCAAACACTTACGGAGTTAGCCTTAACTACAAGTTTTAATCGTAGTGTAATTTTATAGAACCCACCACCTTTCCATTGTGGTGGGTTTTTTTATCTTTGCTTTGATTTTAAGAATTCCTGTATTGAACTAAAACCAAGTTCATTAGCCTCAAATAAGCTTTCCAAATGTTCTCGCGAGTTTACAATACCTAATGATTTAATAATCCCTGATTTATCAATTAATACTCCATAGGGTAATTTAGCTACTCCGTAGGTTTTACCAAGTAGCTCAGAAATAACATAGGGAAAAGTCTCAAGCCCATAGGTTGATACAAAGCTCTTATGATCCTGCTCTTTGCCATCACTAGCAATTATAATTTGTAGCCAATCTAATTCTGCTTTTGCTGTAGAGCGAAGAACTGGAAGTAACGTTTTACAAATTGGGCAATCAGGTGATAGAAAAAAAATAAGTTGTGCTTTTAGATTTGGGTGAGTTCCGCCAATAGTGATTAACTCATTGCTTATGGTTTGCAATTGTAGATTGGGGGCAGGTTGTCCAACAACGAGCTGTTTGTTAATTGCCAGTGCCCCAGCTGGCGCTACGCGTTCAAAGAGTATTCCAACTTGCCGAATCATAGCGTAAGTAATTATGGCTAGAATTATCAGGCAAATCCACAAAAAAATATTTGAAATAATTAATATTGTTGTGAAGGTCATCTTAAATATGGTACAGTTGTTTAATTGATACTAATTTATCCATTGATAAATAAAAAATAATAACCAATATAGTTACAGTAACAGTTAACAGTAAGTAATCATAGCCATAGAAAACATTTTCGTGGCTAAAAGAATTAAACAATGAAAGCAAGCATAGACTGACTAAAACAATATTTCTTAATATAGAATACCAACCTACCTTAATAACTGTCGCAGTGCTTCCACAACCACAGGGGTGTGTTTTCTTTTTAAAAATAAATTGAAATGCGATTATGGTTGTGTATGCGACTAGTGTCATGCATGCAAGTACAAATCCATAAAGTCTGGTACTTGCTGGCAATATAGTTACTGTTATGGTAGTTTCTATTCCTATAATAATTACTAGTAGCGTTGTCGCAATATTTATTGGAAGTATCACTCCATACATTGTAAGCACTGAGTGCTGTTCTGAAATGTTAGTTATTTTATGATATGCTGCATTACCAAAAAGCCAAAAGAAAAATAAAGCAACCACATTGCTAATGGTATCTATCGCAATATCCATTAGTAAGCTTTATGGAAAAATAACGGAGTTACATTACCAAAATCTGTTATGGTTTGAATTAGTTTTCCTGCTTCTGGATCAAAAATATCTAAACTTAATTTACCATTTGTAACAATTAATAATGGTTTAGGTCCTCTGGTTACTCCAAGGGATATTGCCCAATCTGGTGTCTGAATGACATTAATTCTTTTTTTTGTTTTTGCATTAAATACCCATATTTGACTTCCCCCATGATTTTGGGTGCCCTCTGCGCTATTTTCATGCATGATAATATAAAAATTTCCTTGTTCATCCTGGTCAATTATACCGAGTCCACTTGGCGCCCATTTTTTATCTTTTTCTTTTTCTGGTATTAAATCCCATTTCCCTAAATAGGTTGGTTCATTTTTAGCAAAGTCGTACATATGGATTAATCCATTAAAACTTGGAAAATAAGCTACGGAATTAATTAACGCTATATGTTCAAAGACAGGAGTTTGATCCGTATCAAAAAATGGCTTAAGTCTTTTTTGACTAACCATTAATCCTTTGTCATTAATCACCGTATTAAGTAATGCTCCGTTGCTACAGATTGAAGCAATGTTTCTAATTCCAGTGGGGTAGGTCAATACACATCCTGGGGTTTCAATCACGCCCACCACTTCTTTTGTATCAAGATTAACTACGGTAAATGAAGCTGCCGGAGTAAAGTTAGCGATGAACAGAAACTTTTCGTCAAGAGAAAGTGTCATATTGTATCGTTCGGGTAGGGCGGTGAGAATCTTTGTAGGAAGCACTAACTCCTTAATTAGATTAAGACTTTGTTTGTCATAGATGGCCAAAATATTTGTTAATTTTCCTCTAGCACCTCTCTCATGAAAAGCCTCGGCAATATAGACCTCCTTTCTATTTTTAGCAGAGACAAAACTTCCAATTAAGTTTTTGTCTAATATTCCTTTGATGCGATTGGCAGGTTTTTTCTCAATGGCGTCTAAAAGTATAACTTTTCCACTAAACATATTAAAAAAGTTTACTTCATCTATATATATCCAACTGCTGGGAAAAACTTTAGGCAATTTTGTTACATTGCCTAAAGCCTCATTGGGTAATGGAGGTAAAGAAGTGTCCATGGTATACTTTTGATCGCTAACGATATCTGAAGCGATTGTAGGTGTGACACCCATCCAAACAGTTAAAGAAAATAATAGTGATACTATTAAGTTTTTGATTTTGTTCATAACTCCATGCCCTATCATTATTTATGCTACCTGTTTAGGCATTTTTATGGCTTGAATAGTGGTAAATTCTTCTAGTCCATGTTGCCCAAACTCTATACCAATTCCTGACTGCTTGACACCGCCAAAAGGCATATTGGGTTGAATTGCGCCATGTTCGTTAATCCAAACGCTACCGCATTCTAATTGAACAGCAAGTTCTTTTGCCTTGGCGAGATTAGAAGACCAGATAGAGCCACCTAATCCAGCTGGGTTGTTATTAGCTTTTGCGATTGCATCGGCGATATCTGTGTACTTAATCACAGGAACAATTGGACCAAATTGTTCTTCATCAACTAACTTAGAGCCGTCTTTAATATTGGCGACAATAGTCGGTTCGAAAAAGTACCCTTCCCCGTCAATTGGTTTACCCCCGCAGAGAAAAGTTCCGCCTGCGGACTCAACACTTTTAGCAAAATCTTTAACTTTTTCAAATTGCATTTTATTTTGGATTGGGCCGAGCTCGACATCCTGCATACCATCACCAACCTTAGTTTTTTTTGCAATACTAACTAGTGCATTACAAACTTTATCATAGATAGATTCATGGACATAGAGTCGTTTGAGACAAGCGCAAGTTTGACCATTGTTATGGAAACAAGCGGTGAATAACGCTGGAGCAATTTTTTCTACATCAACATCGGGCAATACAATTCCGGCATCATTACCACCAAGTTCAAGGGTAAATCTTACCAGGTTTGCCGATGCGCTACTCATAATTTTCTTTCCCGTTGCAATTGATCCAGTGAAGACAATTTTATTAATATCTTTGTGCTGAGTAAGTGTTGCACCAAGGCTATTATCACCAGTGACCACATTTAATACACCTGGGGGTAAAATTTCATTTGCTAATTCTACTAATCTAATAGTTGAAAGTGGAGTTAAAGGAGAAGGTTTCATTACGACCGTATTACCAGCGAGCAAGGCAGGCATGACATGCCATGTAGCAATGAGCAATGGCCAATTCCAAGGTAAGATTGAAACAACTACACCAATTGGTTTTCGGTGTAATTCAATTCTGGTATTGTCGTCATCTTGGACGCATTCAATGGGTAGATTTAGCTCGGCAGTAAAATGGGTCCAAGCAGCAGCGCCCCCAACTTCCATACCTGATCCAATCATATTAAGCCCTTTCATCGGTTTACCAGTTTCTTTAGTAACTAATTCCATGAGTTCAGGCATATTTTTTTCTAGCGCAGCACCAATCGCATGGATTTTTTCCTTACGAACAGCTATTGGGGTTTTGCTCCATTGAGAGAACGCTGCTTTAGCAGCGGCAACTGCTTGATCCACGATCTTAGCATCGGCACTTGAGCAAGTCGCAAAGACTTTTCCGGTGGCTGGGTTTATTATTTCAAAAGTAGTGCTGGTTTGAACAGGTTTACCATTTATTACCATATTAAATTGTTTCATAATTCTCCTTTGTTTGATTATGTAATTTCCTAGTTTTATTGTAGCATAAAAATATTGGATGTCTTAATTATTTTAAATGTTATAATAATAACCATGAAAATAGCTCAAATAGCCAAAAATAGCTCTACTAATGTACTGATTACTTTATTTGCAGTTAGTGTTATCGCTGCTATGGTAAGCATTGAATTACATGCCGAATCTTCCAAGCCAACTTGGAGTAATAGTCTAGTAGTAGATGTACGCACTGAAAATGAGTTTAATGAAAAACATCACCCCGACTCAATCAATGTGCCGTTATCAGAAATTCAAAAAGGTAATATAGATGCTTTTAAGAATACTGATAAAGAATTTATCGTGGTGGTATGTAGGACTGGACAACGCGCAGCTACTGCAATAAAATATCTAGAAAATCAAAATCTGAAGGCCAAGCTAGAGAATTATAGCTCATTTGAGTATCTTTCAACTTTAGAAAAATAAACTTCACTGCCTAGTTCTTGGTACCAGCGATTATTGTCAAAGGCCAATTAAGTTCATAATTCTTATTATCTATACTTTCAAGTGCGATGGCGAGATCTGCAACAAGGGAGTGATTGGTCATTTGCGTGTAATGTTTATGAGCAGACCAAGTAGATAGATATCCAACGATTTGCTCTTTTGTCCAAGATGTACGCATAGTAAAAGATGGAGGAGTTATCCGGGTAAAAGGAAATGGTAAACTGCTGTAACCTGAATCTACCATTTTTCGTGCTGGATCCCAATATGGTTTAATTGTTTTTTTAAAAGCATTAATATGTTGCATAAGGAAGTCGTCACCGCATGTAAACTCTTGATATGAAAATACAACTATTAATCCTGTTGGGGCAAGCACTCTACGAGCTTCAGCGTAAAATTCCTCAAGAGCAAACCAATGAATTGCTTGGGCGACAATAATACAGTCCACGCTACTACTTTGAAGTAAGGTATGTTCGGAGGGTTCGATTCGATATTCAACATTACCAAGCGCAGGTGCGTGAGAAATTTGTTCTAAACTAGAATCTGTTGCGATAACTCTATCAAAGCGGGAAGCGAGTAAAGTAGTAGCCTGACCACTTCCACAAGCACAATCCCAAGCCAACTTGGTCGCATTACAATTATTTGCAATCCAGATAAATAATTCTTCAGGATAGCTTGGTCTAAAACGAGCGTATTGTTGAGCAAGAGATGAGAATAAATCGCGATACATCATTATTTATTCTAGCACTATACTATAAAACTATATACATATTAATTATTAATATTAAAGAAAGGGTATAAAAAACAGATACTAATACTATGAATGAAATAATGATCGGATTATTGATTGGTACTGTCGCGCAGTTATCCGAAATGATTATTGGATTAGGCTACGGAGCAATCTCAAGTTCGGCCCTACTTGCCTTTGGGTTCTCACCAATTATAGTAACAGCATCAGTGCACACTGCAGAAGCTGTCACGCTCGGCGCAACGACATTGCGTTACTACAGAGCCAAATTACTTGAAAAAGGATTAATCAGACGGTTAGTAATTCCTGGTATTATTGGTACTATTATTGGATTTCTTGTTGTGTTATTTATTCCTACCAATATTCTAAAACCGTATATTTGTTTATATCTTGTTTACTTAGGAGTTAGTTTTGTTGTAAGGAAAACTAATGCCCCAAGTGATTCGGTAGAACCTCGATCTAACCAACTTGCTTCTATAGCATTAGTTGGTGGTTTTTTCGATACCGTTGGAGGTGGCGGATGGGGGCCTATAGTAACTGGTAACTTATTGCGATTAGGCTACCAAGCAAAACGAGCTATAGTTGCATCAGTATGCAGCAAGTGGATTATATCCTTTCAATCTGCATTACTTTTTTCAATAGTAACAATTAGTCAAAGTATAAACATTATTATTGGACTTACCATCAGCGGTGTAGCACTCTCTTACTTCGCCCCTAGGTTGAGTGGGTTAATCAAAAATCATGGACTATTAATTAAATTTGTTGGATTATTTGTGATAATTGTAAATCTATACACTTTAAATAAATTGTTACATTTTAACTAGATTAATTATGGACTCTAAACTCTGGCAAATACCTATACCGAAGATACCTGTTAGTGAACTAACTAAAATTTCAGATCAATTGCTGTTAAGAATAGACACCATCGCAAAACAGAGTAAAGTATTATTTGCAATAAGTTTTTCAGCAGAGGATATGGTGCTGTTAGATTACGCGGTTACTGTAAACCAGCCTTGGATGTTTGTTACCTTAGACACAGGTAGATTGCCTGTAGAAACTTTGCAATTTATTCAATTGGTGCAGAAAGAGTACCAAATTAAAATAATCTCTATTCCGCCAGATCAAGAATCAACCATAGCTTTTGTGTCAAATCATGGCGAAAATGGTTTTTATAAAGGCATTGAACAAAAAAATCAATGTTGCCATGCTAGAAAAGTACTCCCGTTATCAAACATTAAAACCCAAGTTCAGGCTTGGGTAACTGGTCAAAGAAGATTACAGTCAACCACCAGAGCAGATATACAATTTGAAGAATTAGAAAGCGGGTCATTGATTAAATTTAATCCGCTCTATGACTGGAGTGAAGAACTTGTCTGGGCGGTTTGTCACTGGAAACAAATACCAATCCACCCTCTATACCGATTAGGCTACCCCAGCATAGGATGCGCACCATGCACAAGAGCGGTGCAATCAGGAGATGATGTCCGAGCAGGAAGATGGTGGTGGCTTTCATCACAACAAAAGGAATGTGGCTTACATAAAAATATAACTATAAATAGAACCTCTATTGATTAGGCAGGCGTAACTGCGACCGTGAAGTGTTAACTAACCTTTCATAAATTATGCATGATTCAATTGGCCAAGTTTTACAATTTTTAATAACGGAAGAGTTATGTTGCATAAAAATATCCTGATGATTAATAAATAATGAAATTAATGTAGGTATGGTGAATAAAAATAAAGGCTGTTTTGGTGCAGTAAAGGACATAGGGAGATTTGATAAAAGTAGCGCATCTGTTTGATGAATAGAATTATCTGATCTAAATGGTAAGTAAGTTTGGTTAGTAAAACTAAATGGTAAGTGGTCTCCAAAAATAAATAATATAAACGGTCTTCGTCTCATACCAATTCTTTGTTTAAGATATTGCAATCCTTTTGCTAAGTGTGTGTCTCTTACAATAAACTCGTTTAAAGAGCATTGTAAAGTAAATGGCATTGCAGAATCAAACTGAGTTAAGAGTTGTTCGGGATGTGTAAAATTGGTACAAGTATGTGGTCCGTGATTTTCAATAGTTGAGATAAATACAAATTGAGGGTAAGTACTTTGTGGCAGACGATCAACAACTGCGTGAAGATAAGCATCGTCGGTTACATTATTCCAACCCAATGGAAAGCCAAGATCTATACCATCTTGTATTTTAGAAATTCCAAAATGATAAAAACCTTGTGCTTGTGAAGAAAATTCTTTAGATTCAAAAGTAAAGGCATAGGTTTGATAATTAAATGATGAAAGGTAGCTAGGAAATCCTTGTCTAACTAGCGCTGATATTTTTCCATGGGGGTCTTCATACGAGAGTGGCTTTAGAGAGGCTGCGCTAATACCACTTAAAATTTCAAATACTGCGGTGTGAGTGCCACCACCGACAGTCGGGACTAGAAGTGTGGTTTTGAAAGTTGTTTTATCATTAAGGACATTAAAACTAGAAATGATTGGATTGGTGTGTTTAAATGTTGATGCAAGATTAAAATGAGACTCTGCTAAAATCATATAAATATCTGGCGCAAATGGCGAAACTCCCCTTGGATTACGCAGGAACGAGTTTGTGTCTTGTCTGATTTGTGATGCGCTCAATTCATTAGTATGATCAGAAGTCAGACTAGTAAGCAATTCTTTGTCTCGCAAATTATTGTTAACCGAATCAAAGATTAAAAAACCAATAGTACCATATTCCTGATGTAACGCTTTCATTTGAGTATTAAAATCATGCGCGGAGTATTTTTGTAATACCATTGCTCTGAACTGTTTTGAGTGTGATCCATAGGTGTTAAAGCAAATATAGACAGCAAATAATCCGTAACAAATTCTCAGCAATGTACCTGCAACTGATAGTACTGTGGTTGGACTATTGTTTATTGGTTTTGTGTGTCGCTTGATTACATATAAAAGGTATACAAATATGGTAATAACAACCAATAGTGTACTTATAATTAAGGCACCGTACCAAGGACCAATTGCATTAAAGAAAATTAATGGAGAGGTGCTCAGTAGCTTTAAATCAGATATGAATAATGGTAAATCAAGCATAGAAACTTTTAGATGCGATGCTATGGTTAAGGCTAACGCTATACTTGCAAACACTAACAAAAATAATAATCCAAATCTTCCTGAAAAAATAAATGAAATAAGAATAGTAAAAAAAATTAGAATAAGAGGATTGGTGTCATCAATTAATACTGTGATACCTGTAAGAAAAAAAATTATTAATGTAAAACAAAAAACGTTTAAGTATGATTTAACTTTCCACCAATGCCATGGTGGCAAAATACTAATGATTATTGCAAATATAAATGATAGAAATATTGATTCGTATAACGATAGAAAACGAATACTATGCCAAAAATGATACCATGCAAATAAAATAGTAAACCATATTAATATCCTCACATTAATAAAATTAACCACAGAGTGATACATAGTTATTTATTCTACCACCATAACAACTCATTAAAATAATTCTACCGATAATAAATTATTTATCGGTTAAAATACAAGAAGTCATATCAATGTGACAAAGCCATCTATGAATACTCATATTTATGTAAATCTTCCTGTGAAGAATTTGGATCGCTCCAAGATGTTTTACACCGCTTTGGGTTTTGCCATTAATCAAAAATTTACAAACCGCTACTCTGTGTGTGTCATAATTTCTGAACATATCTATGCCATGCTTCTATTAGAAAGCTACTACCAACAGTTTTATCCAGGTAAATCAATTATAGATGCGAAAAAAACCTCTGGTGTCGGGCTATGTATATCATTGCCTTCTCGTCATGCGGTAGATGAATTAGCGGAAAAGGCAAAAAATACTGGTGGTAATGTCTATCAGGTACCACTCATGCAAGAGATGAGCAAAACAGACTATGCATATGGTTTATCCATTGAAGATCTCGACGGGCATGTGTGGGAGCCTATGTGGATGGACGAGCAAAAAATGCCTAGTGCGTCCGATCATTGAACTGCCGCGTTATAAATTTCTTGAGAAATATTGGGAAAACAATTGACTCGTCTTTTGGCTGATGAATAAATATAAAGAGTGTTTCGCTCTCGTCATCCCAACAAACAATTTTCTTCTAACCAGGTCATCAAATTCATTAAAGTCTATTTCAGCAAATAGTATTACTGGTGCGGCCTGTCCCTTAAACCTATAAACGGTATCAATAGTAATATCTCCCTTAGTCCATATTGCTTGACTAGATTGATCATAGTTTCCGGTAAATTTAGCTAATTGGAATTGCCCAATGCAGTCTAACTTTAATAAGTGAGATCGCTCTCTCCCATGAAATGTTACTATCGCTATCTGTTCTGGTGTAAATTTATTTTTGAGCAGTGATTCAATCGTCGTTTCGATTTTAGCGCATGTTTCTGCTGGGCTGTTGGTAACTTGAATAATTGGGTCATTACCTTTATACAACGATCTAGACAGAATAGGGGTTGGGGTTAGTTGTAAAGTATTAATGGTGTTGACTATTGCAATTGGACTACGGAAATTATCATGACAAGTGATGTTTACTGCAGGGAAATCAGAAATAATTTTGTTCTTATTAATGTGCTGATCTCTGTCGCCTAGAATATAGCACAGGGTATCTTTTTTACAATTATTGAGCAAAGAGTCAATCCACTCCGTTTCAAAATCTTGATACTCATCAATAATAATGCAACCATATTTACTTAGAAACTGTGGTGCTGTCTCTAAAAAACTATAAAAAGCTAGTGTAAAAGTATCTTGATCGGTAAAGTCAATCTTGCTACGGTTATTTCTATAGCTATCAATACAAAGCTGATGAAAGGTTTGTGCCGTAGCATACTCTTTATTGATGAGAGTTTGTATATGGTCGGCTAGTGCTCTGTTAAAACAAACATAGAGTGAAAGTTGGTTATTCAAAGTGGTATTCTGTATTAATCTTATGGAAAGTTGAGTTTTTCCTGATCCAGCAGTTGCTTGGATCAGATAGCGATTATCTTTATGCGAAATTTTAGGCACCCACATGGCCAAACCTTCCGATAATACCTTGGTTCTTCTTTCTAACAAACCTACCACTGTTGAGACATCAGGAACAAGGTGGAATTTATTTTCAATAAATCGTATGATTTTAGTTCTTTGCTCATAGGGGAGTGCTTTGTGTTTTGTGTTATGCATGATGATAGAGCATAATTTATCTATTTGGCTAGCGTCAATTATTCTTTCTCGCGGAAAGACCGCGGTTTCCTTCGTCACATGACAATCAGGTATGACTAGAAAGCTCTCAATTTTAACTTTAGATAAATCGTGCTTTTGCAAGCGATCTCGCCAGTTGTTGAATTGTGCCTTGACTTGAGAGGTGATATCTTTTGAGCCATTGCTGTATCGTTTGATTAGACCATGCTCATTGGCCTCTACTTCGCCAGCTTTAACTTCTAAGATTGCTAAATGACCGCCTGGTGTTACAATGACGATATCACATTCACGAAAATGAGATTCGTCATTATCAACCACATTGATTAAGACTGAATGAAATACATCATAGCTATGATCTAACCCACTCTTTAAATAGTTAAGAATTTCTACTTCTTTGTATTCGCCCGGAGAAACTGGCTTATAGTCGGTAGGATGGAGTATTGCCATAAGTTTATCTGATTGCAATATAATACAATAATAATTATGGCAAGCCTACAATCAGTTACAAAATGGGAAAGTGAGCATGAAGTCATTGTTTGTGGTGCCGGCGCTGCTGGATGTTCGGCTTCCATCGCTTTGTATGACCTTGACACCAAAATATCACAGTGCATATTAGAAAAAGCACCGGAAAGTGAAAGCGGTGGAAATGCACGGGTCGCAGGCCAGTCATTGTTAATTGTCTCTTCACCTGATGCCATGGCCCAGTATCAAAAAAATATGTCTAAAAGTAATCCTGTCCCAGATGACCTATTGGTATGGTGGGCGAATGAAATGGCTCAATTAGAGACTTGGATAATGCAGATTGCAAAAGACGCCGATCAAGAATACATTCGAAACCCTGGCTTTACCTCCAGAGAAGTAGTTAGGGAATTTCCTGAGCTTGGGGCGGATCAAGCGGTGCGTTATAGTTCTACAATTCTTCCCTTCCCATCTGGCGTCTATCATGCACTGAAGAAAAATGTCTCCAAGAGAAACATTCCAATTACCTACAATGCTCGTGTCGTTGATCTCATACAGGATCCAGATAGTTTAGAAGTGTATGGAGTGGTGGTGCAGGGGATGGCTGGAAAACAATATCATAAAGCCACCAGAGGAGTTATTCTAGCCATGGGTGGCTATGAAGCAAATCTTCAAATGCAACGAGATTATTATGGGCTTGATGGCGTCTATCCACTCGGCACCCCACATAATACTGGTGATGGGATTGTGCTCTTACAAAAAGCCGGTGCGCAGTTATGGCATATGCGTAATAGAGGTCAATCAGGAGGATTGTGGCCAGGAATTAAACTTGCTCATAAACCCACTGCATACTTAAGAAATTTTTTCTTACCCACTTTTTCATGGTTTGATGTTGATGCGCTGGGCAATAGATTTTATCCAGAAACCGAAGACTACTCACGCACCCACTACAAGCAAAAAAAACATGGCGCTTACATTGATACACCCCTTGCTGATGCAACGCCGATCTGGATGCTATTAGATGCTTCTGTACTGCAGGCTGGAAAATTGGTGATTGAGATTATGGGCTGGTCTGGGGTAGTGGATACTGACTACCTATGGTCTGATGATAATCAAAAAGAAATCGCCAACGGGACGATCATTGCAGCGCAATCAATACAAGAGTTGGCTAGCAACATACGGGTGCCCTTCCATAACTTACAAAATACTTTTACCCAGTATCAAGAATCCTGTCGGAATAAAAATGATCCGACGTTTGCTAGAAATCCAGAAACGCTTTTTGCGCTACAAGGGCCACCTTACTATGCGGTGTCCATCGTACCATCCATTGTTTGTACTGGAGGAGGAGGCAAGCGAGATACTAAGTGTCAAGTGTTGGATCATAACAATAAACCTGTTCCCAGGTTGTATGAAGCTGGTGAATTGGGTTCTATGATTTCAGATCTCTATCAAAATGGATCCTATTTAACCGAAGCAATGATAACTGGAAAGCAATCTGCAGCCTCGGTGGCTGTGCAAAAACCTCACCCCTATTAGGAGAACCTATATGTTAGTTAAAACACCAGTAGTTCAACTACAAGTATCATTACAGAAGATAACCTTTACTGAGAACACCCTACATTGGGAAGCGGTTGCCAATGTCATGCCCTGTGCTGTGTCAATTACCGCACCTGAATTACGCTCTCTGCTACGGATAGTACTACGACCTACTAACCTATATCACTTTGTGTTACTTTTGTTTAAGTAATTGATGTATTGTGGAAATAAAAAATCTTTCCACAAGCTATTTCAATAAACCACGTAGCCATCTGATAGCACGCTGAAATATTTTAATATCGTCTCTTAAATTACCCATCCCAGTATTACAAGCTAAACAAATATAACCTCTAATCTTTCCAGTTTTGTGATCATGATCTAATGCTACTGAAGTGTTATTTAAAACAGGTTTTATGCGGTTACAAATTGGGCATTTAAAATTTGACCCTATTTTAGGTTTGGGATTATTTTGAATGAATAATATCTTTAGTTTATGCGGTATTGGTTTTTTCCATTTACGACATTCCTTGCATTCACTTCTTCTAACCAGCCTATCTCCTGATTGAATCTGGTTAATATCAAATTCAGTTTTATCTTTACGTATTCCGCAAGAAGAACATATCTTCTCGTATGCTGGCTCTTTCCGTTTTGCTTTGTCGTACCCCCCTTTTAAGGCCATTTATTCTTTCCTTTGCATAGGTAATATATTGATGGTTTATCTCACTCCCTAGATAATTTCTATTGTGTATTATACTCATTTTAGCTGTGGTACCTGATCCCATAAATGGGTCATAGACTATTTCATTTTCATTACTCCAGGAGAGGATATGATCCTCTGCTAATTTCTCTGGAAAAATAGCAGGATGTTTAAAGGCAATATCATCTTTAGTGCTGTGCCCTTTACCAACGTTATATTCCCAAACATTTGTTCTTCTGCCGAATTTAGTATAGCCATTTCTTTTCATATTTTTAAGTGTTCCATCAAACAGTCTTTTTGTGCCATTATCCCCATCTCTTTTATCTTTATTTTCTCTGTCATGGAGGATATGTATTGTTTTAGGTTTTCCTTTGCTGAAAACAAACATATATTCAAATGTCTGCCAATATCCTTTATTGTTGCCACAGGCCCCTCTAGGTTTTTTAAGATAAATCATCGTATCAAATAAATTAAATCCTATTTCCTTAAAATACAAGGCATGTCTAAAAGATGTTCCAGTTTCATTAAAGTTTTTTGTCTGGTCTCCTATAATCCAAACTACTACCCCGCCTTCCTTGGTGACTCTATATAGAGATGTTGCTATTTCTTGGAATTGAAAACTATGATTTCCGTTATAACTACGCATATCATCATAGGGTGGAGATGTTATTGTCATATCAATAAAACCATCAGGAATGTGCTTCATAGTTTCTGTACAACACTGCTCGTAAATTGTATTAATGTTAATCATTACTAGTATTTAATGTTCTTATATTATCACAAATGTATATCTTGATTTTAAAATAGGTGAATCGCTGCTACCACTACTCCCCATACCTGACAATCAGATTCTTCGTTCATAGTAATCGGTGGATAGTGTCCGTGCTCGGGCGAGCATTCAGCCATGAGCGTTACTAAATCGTCCCGACGGTGTAGGCGTTTTACCGCAAATTCGCCATTGATGACTGCAACTACTATGGTATTGGAGCGAGACTCAAGTGAGCGATCCACAATAAGAATATCTCCAGAATGAATACCAGCAAGGGTCATAGAGTTACCTTGCACGCGCACAAAGAATGTTGCAGAGGGGTGCTTAATCAGAAGTTGGTTGAGATCAAGCATGGTCTCAAGATAGTCATGAGCAGGTGAAGGAAATCCTGCATGTACCGTAGTAGCAAAGAGTGGTAGTGTGAAGGGTGAATGCTTGATCGTAGTGTCCATAACGCTATGGTTATGATGAGATGGTGAGGAGCTCATTCCAGCGTGAAGTGTAACGAGGTGAGCGATGTGCTTGTTTCATGTACCAAGGTTTTCCCAGTCCCTCTGAGGCGAATTGTAGTTTGCCCTGGATAGTGGATCGGTTATGACGGTCAATAACTTCCATGAGTCTTTTTTGTCGCGGGTGATTATTGTTAGGAGTAAAAAGATCCAGTGGTGCACATGATTGTGGACAAAGGTCATAGACAATAACCCCACATGATTTATATAAGACGCCTTTACGATATAAAGCACCTATTAATTGCATGGCAACCGCTACCAGTGATGGGGTGTAGGAGCTAGGAGGAGTAACCGCAGCAATTGCTTCACGGTAGTAGAAAGATTCCTTCTTAAATGGGCTGGACTCTATATACACCCGTATGTGTCCTGCCAGAGATTCTTGCTCACGCAACTTCTCGGCACAACGACTCGTGTAGGCACTGACAGCTTCTTGCACTTCATGGAGTGCGCTTACTTCTCGCCCAAAGGTGCGAGTGGTGGCAATGGCCTGTTTGTCAGGAGCGACCTCCTCAAGCAGCACACATGGCTCACCTCGTAGTTCTCGTACCGTGCGTTCAGTTACTACGCTAAGTGACTTTCGTATCCACGGCAGAGGAGCGTCTCTCAGTTCCCGAGCATTAGTAATGCCATGACGATCTAAGAACTCAGTCTTACTTTTGCCGATGCCCCAAATTTTTTCACAAGCCAATTTCTCTAAAGCCTTTGCGCAACGACTAGCATCGTCAAGCACGCAGACTCCTTCGCTACTTTGTTTTGCATAGTGAGTCGCTACCTTAGCCAAGGTTTTAGTAGCGCCAACCCCAACGGATACTGGTATGCCAGTATCTTTTTCAACTTTTTTACGCATAGCTGAAGCATGGGTAGTGAGATCAGCGCTAGCAATGTCACCAAACCAAAGAAACGCCTCGTCTATGGAATAGATTTCCATAGCGCTAGTCCATGCGCTCAATGTCTGCATGACCCGTCTAGACATATCTCCATACACCACAAAATTAGCAGAGTATACTTGCACCTTTTCTCTACGAACTAGATCACGGAACTTAAACATTGGCGCACCCATTGCGATACCAAGTGCCTTTGCTTCTGCAGAACGAGAAATAGCACAACCATCGTTATTAGATAATACCACCACAGGCCTACCCCACAGCTTAGGGTTAAACACTCGTTCACAAGAGACATAAAAATTATTACAATCAACCAGTGCAAACATAACTCTAGTTTATCATAATATAATTGTACTTGTACAATTATAAAAGTACAATAATTGTATTTCATGTAAACTATACTCATGGCCATCCAAGATTCATTGAGCAAACAAATACTTGCTGAAGTTAAACGAAATAATGGTAGTACGCTCTCTGGAGTGCAACGAAAACTTAAATTACCCTATCGTTCTTCGGTGCAGTACCATTTGAATCGTTTAGTAATGCAGGGCATGATCTATAAAGATGGTTTTACCTACTACTTCAATAGTGAGCAAGAGAGATTTTTTACCAAGCTCCCGTATTATGGTTTAGTGCAAGCCGGGAGCAGAGATATAATTCGTTATCATCAGCGACCTGATGAGTATCTACCCATTCCTACGCAGCAGCTCCCTACTCATCCAAAACATCTTATGTTGTTTAAAGTACGGGGCGATTCAATGACTCCTACCATAGAGGAAAGCTCCTTAGTGCTTTGTAGACGCTATGTCAAAGGCGAGCCGATATCCGACAAGCAAATTCTCATTGCAGAACATAAAGGCAGTTTAAAGATCAAGCGATTTCTCTTGTTAGCAGATCATGGATTGCTGATATCTGATAATGCTCGTAAATATGATCCAATTCCATTTATCGATGAGACAATAAACATCATCGCCATGTATCTTAAGCAGATTGGCTAAACTATTTTTTACAACGCTTACCTATTGAAGTAAGCAAGCATTCTGTGCTTTCAATTGTAGATTCAAAGAAGGAAGTAAGCTGGGCGACAAATTTATTATAGCCAGAAGCCTTTTTATTTTTATACACAATTTTTACGGAAGCAGACTCTGGAATTTCAAATGGAAGACGAACGATTGGTGTAGGAGTAGTTGGTTCTGGAGCAACAGGTGGGGTAGGAATAATGATTGGTGTAGGAATTGGTGTAGGAATAATGATTGGTGTAGGAATAGTTGGTATTATTGGTGTTTGATAAAAAGCAAGATTGACACCACTAGCTGATATTGTAGTGAATTGATAGAAGTCATCTGAGGTTAGCGATGTCCCTGTTCTCCTAGTGTCATTTTCATATATGTGTGAAACAAAGTTATTACTAGTTATATAGAACCAAGCATTCTGGCTGTAACTGTAGGTTCGTGGCTCTGGTCCAAATAAACGAAGTTCAGTTTCATTTATTTGTGAGAAGAGCAAGCCATGATAAAAACTAGACTGATAATACGGGTTATTGTGCCCAAAGTTTGCAACATGAATAGGGTTTAGAGAGGTGCCTATTTGTCCATTAGGGGCTCGTAAGATAATTCCAGGTGCACTAATATAACTGTTTGGGTTGGTTGGATTTGCTAAAATACTTCCTGTTCTTGCTGTTAATCCAATTACACCTGAATAAACAATATCAGCAGTAGGTAGAATTATGTTTCCACTTGATTGTGTGAGTGAGAAAACATTTCCATCCTTAATTATTACGCCGAGGTTTGTAGTGCCTGCGTATACAAGATTTTCTATAAATCGTATGACATTATCATGTAGTTCAACATGGGCCCCACCTTGAGATGAGGATATTAAAAAGGAACGAAAATTGTTACTTGTATCGGTGTAGCTGGTTTCGCTTGAAGAGATCTTCAGAGGAGCATCAAGACTCCCAACTGCATTCTTAGCTACCAACCATAATCTTGGGCTCAACACAGTTCCTGTGCCTGTGATACTGCCAGTTGTAGAGTAGAGTCTGATAGCATTGCCGCTAATTGATGCGTTGACAGCTATGGAACCATTTTGTGCGACTAGGACAAATTTATTAAATGGTAAATTAAGATTTGCTTCAAGATTAATTGAACCATTGTTTTGGACAAGGTACAGCTCATAGTTTTTATTCGTCCTTGAGTCGTTCAAAATGGCGTCTAAGAATGGTTTAATTTCATCTTCATGTTGCAGATATACTGCTGAGTGCCATGGCACAGATATTTTTAGCGTTATGGGTAGATCTATTCCACCTCCAATTACATCAACTCTTTGCGGGGTCAGTCTTAATGGATGAGTAGCGCTACCAATATCGGAGTCACAGAACTGATTCCACCACAATGGTAAATTTTCTGTTGTATCTAAAGTTAAGTCTAAACTGGAAATCGAACCAGTAAGTTCTGAAAAACTTCTAGCTTTAAGTGTAAGTACTTCAGTGGCAAAAGCTACATTGTTAATATTGTAGTAGGTCCCACCGCTACCTGCGATGTTTCCATTTTTAATGTTAATAGTTAATGCTGCGGTGCTTGGGTTAACCACAAAGTCAGCAATAAAATCACCATATGTTTGCGTTACGGAGAGCGTCCATGAAATTGAGTTGGTTAGAATATCAGCAATCTTGGAGTATCGCTCAACATAGATATCTCCTGAGATAGAAGACAGAGTCAAAGATTCAAAATTGTTCTGACGCGTGCTTGCGTAAAAAGAGGAACTGCCAATTTTAATTGGTTTAAGTGCAGTGCCAAGTGAGCCAGCATTTGATTCGCCTGGGGAAGTGTTGAGGAGTGGTTGCGCTTTTAAGGAAAGGTTAGGTGATAACAGAATAAAATCACTTGAATTATCGGCAACATATATATAGTTTGCTGAAATAGTTAATGCGTCTGAGGCATAAATAGTCCCCGATCCAAAAACGGTTCCATAAGGAGCACCGATAGTTGCAGATGAAACATTACTAGTAATTGCGCTGTAATTGATTGAGCCTTGATCAGAAAAAATATCTATTTCTGCATTAGATAACTGTACTGTGGCGTTAAGAGTTATTGATTGTTTTGCGAAAATACTTAATGCGGATGTGACAGGAGGATGTTCGGAATCGGTGCGAAGAGATCCAGAAATTTGAATTGTCTGTGCGTATAGCGCGGTCTCTACTGCTTGGATTGTACCTGCTAGCGTCATTGAGCTAAACGGAGCAGTAGTATCAACAACCAATCTATTTTCTTGCTCATTCCATTGCACATTCGCCCTGCTAGTGGCAGCCACTATAAAACTATGTGCCGATACCGATGAATTGATACCAAAATAAAAGCCATTGGCATTAAGGAGAACAATCCTACCATTGGCAGTGATTGTTCCTAATATTTGTGAGGGGTTCTGATCGAGGATATTATTTATTAATAATGATTGACTGCTAGGCTGACGAAAGTCAACTTGTTGATTCTGGTCTATATTAAAATTACTCCACGCAATTTCAGCGTTATTTGATTGCTGGTTTACTGTTACTTTGTTTGCAACACTTGTGTCAACTGTGACAGTACCTGTGGTTATGCTATCAAAGACTGGGGTTGCGGAAAGTGAGATGGATTGCAAGCTTAAAACGGCAAAAGCAATAAACATGTTACTTTTACTGCTTATGAACTTGTCCATCTAGTCATTTTACCATTAAATTGACCCCCTTTTTTTGTAATTTTAGTACGCTTACTAAAAATCAGATTAGCGTAATTTTAGTATATAATTGAAGAAAAGCATGAGATTTATTAGCAAAAATATGGGTAAAAAGGACAGATTAATGCGTTTATTTGTAGGTATTATTTTTCTGATTGCTAGCGTATATTTATCCAGTTATATATTTTTACTCATAGCGTTGTTCTGTTTTTTTCAGGCTATGTTTTCATGGTGTCTTTATCATGCACTAACAGGAAAGAACACTTGCCCTTTGCGTGAATAGTTGCTTAAAAAAACATTTCCATTGAAAAAGATTTTTATTTATTTAATCGTCTTGGTAATACTATCATTAGCATATCTAACTGTATTGAAAGTTGGGATTTCTTCGCTGACTGGTGGCGGATCAATTTCAGACATCGCAAAAAAAACAATTTCTGAAATTGGCTTAGAAAATCCTGCAACTATATCAACCAAAATAATTGACAAATTTGATCATGAGGGAGAAGTGCATGAATCTGCCAGCGATACTGATAGCATATTTAGTAATGGTTCTGATTCTCGTATTGAGCTTGATAAGCCATTTACCAGCAACCAACTCAGCCACTTACTTCAATTAAGAATTATAGATGGGTACGCAAAAAATTCAACTGAAATAATTTTTTATAAAAACAATAAGACGCTTTATAAACGAAACATACTGGTTGCAGATACCTGCTGTAACTGAGTGAAACTAAAGTAGTACATATATTTTAATAAATGCAGTATAAACTGATGCTCTATGAAACGAGCAATTTTATTTTTATGTTTAACTTTGCTAGGGTTAACTGTCACCATCGGTACAATTTTGTATTATATGCAAAAACCAAATATACCTAATAGTGAAGAGATTAATATAAGTAGCGCCCTCATTCCTCATGTGGATAATGTAATTGTGCCAAGTAATGCTTCTTATGTAGATCGACTGCTATGGATAGAACAGATGATTTGTAGAGGGAGTTTTCTTCGCCTTAAGTCTGATCGTTCAATTGAAAAGATATATTTGCAGGAACTGGCATTACCAGTCAATGATAGTTATATGAAGTATGTTCGCGATCTTGTTGGAAATACAGGACAAGGAGAAGACAATGTCATGCGCGCAGGAAAAGTAACAATAGCATACTATGACTATTTAAAATCTCAGAAATATTTTCAATCTTCTAAATCACGAGCGTTGTTTTATAACAAACTGCTTGAAATTAATCAACATTGCTTTAGCGCACATTTAGCTTTAGGCCAAATGTTGTTAGTGGGTTATGATGTTCCTGCCGATCCAATCTCTGCCATTACTCACCTCGAACAATTCAGAGATTCTATTGGCGGACCAATTGTTTATAATTTATTAGGCATTATTTATTTTGAGAATTATAGCCACTTAGGCAGTGATATAGCTAAGAGCATGTATCATTTTGCCGCAGCAGCTACTTTAGGTAGCAAAGATGCGGAAGATAATTTACAATTACTCATTTCTGGAAGGGACACTAGAACACCATCAATTTCCTATGCAGCATCTTTTGAGTGTTATGTTAAACGCAAGGATTACGCAAGAGCAAATCGTCAGTTAGGCTTATTGCGAATGCAAGATTTTGAAACTTTGCCCAAGCAAATCGTTTTTGCTAAACAATATTTTGCTCGTGCATGCAAATTGGGAGATATTCAATCATGTGGGTATTTAGATAATTTGTTAACAGGTAAAGATTTTGATAGAGGAAGTTGGACACAACTCATTCCTTTTTCTGAAAACTACATTCAGCAAAAAGAGGATGTTTGCGCGATTCAGCTCCCACTAAAATCTTAAATCATTTACGGTATTTGAGTTTATTTTTGCCTGTAAAATAATACTATGAAATATAGTTTTTTGGGTAAAAGCGATATCAAAGTTTCTAAAATTTGCTTAGGCACCATGGTGTTTGGTGAGCAAGTTGACTATCAAGAGAGCGAAAAGATAATGGATTATGCCATTACGCATGAAGTCAATTTTTTTGATGTGGCTGAAGTGTACCCAGTACCTCCTAAGGCAGAAACCTATGGAAGATCTGAGGAGTTTGTTGGTAAATTTTTACAAGAACATGGAAACCGCCATTCCGTTGTAGTGGCAACGAAAGTTGCTGGGCCTAGTTTGAGTGGTCCTGGAAGAGGTTTTAATTGGATTAGAGGTGGGGCAAGGTTAAGCGCTGATCATATTCAACGGGCAATTGATAGTTCGCTGAAACGATTGCGCACTGACTATATTGACTTATATCAGTTACATTGGCCAGAAAGAAAAGTCAATATTTTTGGAGCCATGGATTACACCCATGTTGAAGAACTCGGTATACCATTAGAAGAAAGTCTTGACGCGCTAGAGCGAGCGAAGCAAGCAGGAAAAATACGACTTTATGGTGTGTCAAACGAAACCTCTTGGGGGGTGATGCAATCAGCTCGCATATCTGCATTGCATGGGTGGCAAGGCATCTCAACGATACAGAATCCCTATAATCTTTTAAATCGGGTATTTGATATTCAGCTCGCTGAGGTGTGTTTGCGAGAGAAAATTTCTTTATTGGCTTATTCTCCATTGGCATTTGGTGTATTAAGTGGTAAATATTTATCGGGTGAAAAAAATACTGCTTGGAGATTATTTCATCCATCTTTTACTGCTTTTGGAAATGCCTACACGAGATATTCTCAGCCCCATGTGCTAGAAGCTATTCGCGAGTATAAAAAATTAGCAAATGAAAATAATATGTCACTCACTACTCTGGCGCTTGCGTTCATTAATGAAAGACCTTATCTGGGTGGAACAATTATTGGAGCGACTACTTTAGAACAGGTTATGGAAAATATATCCAGTATAGATATTGCATTGACTAGTGAAATTAGAACTGCATTGCAGATATTACATGAAAAATATAGAAATCCATGTCCTTAAAAGATGTAACTTTTCAAGATCTTCTTATTCGATTAAAGGAATTTTGGTCTAGACAAGGTTGTGTGATTGCAGAACCTTTTGACATGCCGATGGGAGCGGGTACATTTCACCCAGAAACTTTTATTCGATCAATAGGTAAAAAACCTTGGTCGGTTGCCTACCTTCAGCCTTGTCGCAGGCCAACCGATGGTCGATATGGGGAAAATCCTAATCGACTTGGTAAATATTTTCAGTTTCAAGTTTTAATCAAACCTGCGCCAGTCTCTATTCAAGATATTTATATTAAATCTTTAGAGATGCTAGGCCTACATGCGAAACATAATGATATTAGATTTGTTGAAGATAACTGGGAATCGCCTGCGCTTGGTGCTTGGGGGCTTGGTTGGGAAGTGTGGTGTAATGGTATGGAAGTTACCCAATTTACTTACTTTCAGCAAGTAGGTGGAGTTGCGTGTAATCCCGTTAGTGTAGAAATTACCTATGGTTGTGAGCGACTCGCTATGTATTTACAAGGAGTTAATTCTGTGTATGATATTGTTTGGCATAAAAACAAATCAAAACAGATATTTTACCGAGATATTTTTTTAAGTCAAGAGCAGCAACATTCTTTTTATAATTTTGAGGCGGCGTCTATAGATATACTTTCTGAGCAATTTAAGCAGTACTATTCTGGTGCCCAAACATTATTTTCACACCCATTGGTTGCTTATGAACATTTGCTTAATGCGAGTCATACCTTCAATATTCTTGATTCACGAGGCGCATTTTCAGTTAATCAAAGGCAGCACCATCTATTGCAAATTCGTACTCTCGCTAAAGAAATTGCCTCGGAGATACTTAAACAAGAAAACGATCTTTAGATGTCATACATGAAAACAAGTGAACTAATATTTGAGCTGGGTTGCGAAGAATTACCCCCTCTTATTCTGAAAGAATTAACAGAACAATGGCGTAGCCATATTTATATAGCAATGAAGACCAGAGGCATCGCTCTAGAAAATATTGAAATCCACATTGGCGCGAGAAGATTTGTCTTGTTAGCTAAAAAAGTACCAGTGATGTTTCCTGCCCATACTGAAGAAATAATTGGACCTCAATTACAAGAAGGACTAGCCTTAGAAGAGCATTACTTATTGCCTGCCTGTATGGGTTTTGCTAAAAAACATGGGGTTGCAGTTACATCTTTAAAAGCAAAGCATGGGAGGTTGGTGGCAGTGAAGTACAACAAACCCATGAACACTACAAAATTATTAGCCGAAGGTTTATTGCATTCTCTTACTGCGTTGTCTTTTCCAAGAACGATGCGTTGGGGTGAGTACACGCCAGTTGGCAGCACTGGTGAGAAAGAATTTATACGCCCAGTTCGTTCAGCGATGTTTATATTTGAAAAGAAACCCCAGCGCTTTTCTTTTTTTGGAGTGATCAGTAGCAATAAAAGTTTTGGCCATCATTTCCAGTCTCCAGCTTCTTTTACTGTAACTACCATTGCATCGTACCTCCAAGGCTTAAAGAAGAGGCAAGTAGTTTTGAGCAGCAGTGATCGTTTACGAGTTATTATCAATGCATTAACTAAACATAAAACCACCGCGCCGCAGCGCTTATTAGATGAAATTGTTTCAATGGTAGAATTTCCAAAAGTAGTAGTTGGTGAATTTGATAAAAAATATCTGAGTTTGCCAGAAGAATTGCGCACCGAAGTACTTCAAGCCCATCAACGCTATATCCCAATTCCAAACAGCAATAAGTTCTGTATCGTTTTGAATGGAAATTTTGGCCAGAAAGATTGTCGCGTTATAGTTCTTGGTAATGAACGGGTGGTCAGACCAAGGCTATCTGACGCTGAGTTTTTTTTATCCAAAGATAAAAAAAATATAGAGCGATTAATTGGTCAAAGCAAGGAAAATAGTAAAGTTAAGCGCATGGTCGCTCTTTTCCCATTTTTACCCCCGTCATTTTTGACTGCAGTGACTGAGCTTGACATCGCGCTTGTTAAGGCTGACTTAGCCAGTGCTACAGTTGGTGAGTTTCCTCATTTACAAGGTGTGATAAGTAGTTACCTTTTTAATCGGCCCGAATTTAAGCAGAGTTATAAACCCCTTAGTGATACTGACACTTTACCTGAACATGCAACTAGTTGTTATTTATCTTTTATTGATAAATATGATGAATTAACATACCTAGCTGGTCAAAATCAACTTGCCACTTCAGAAGCAGATCCCTATGGAACTAGAAGATTAGCGATTGGAATCGTGAAACTACTTTCTGAAGGGCACCAACATTCATTGCTTCATACTATTTCATTGTTGGGGTTATTGCAAAAACATTTAGGTAATGAGCAAGGCATGTCCCTGTATCGTTTTATAGTGGATAAACACAATCAATATCTAAAAAGAAATAACAAGGTTTCCCTTGTAGCTTTACCAGAGCATAAAGTATTTTCTACGCAGCTTGGGTTAAGTTACTTCTCTATCGTCCAATTAGCGACTTCGCTTACCAGCGTGTTTATTGGCTTTCCACAGCTTGAATCACTAAAGAGCTCACATAAACGATTACGCAATATTACTAAGCAAAATGAAATTCCAATTACCACTCCGCCAGAATCAGTTGTGGCAACTCTACAAATGTTTGAAACAATGCTCACTAATGATGAGCATGACATGAGTCTTTATGAGTTATTTCTAACGCTAATGAAAGGTGAAGAATCATATATCAAACATTTACATCGTATGGCGAACTTATGTGAGCCTCTCCTCGCGTCCTATTTTGAAAAAGTCTTTGTCATGTGCGGGGGTGAAAAACAACAGGCCAGACTTACTCTCCTTGCTTCCTTACGATGGTTGATTGAGCGAGAGGTACATCTTGACAAACTCTAACTCAAAAGGCCAGTCAATAATTATCTTTGATCGCGATGGAGTGATCAATCAAGATAGTCCTGATTACATTCGCTCTGTAGATCAAATGGTTTTAATTGAAGAAGCAGTAGAAGCAATGGCAAGTCTATCTATGAGTGGATATGTGGTGGTGGTAGCCACTAATCAATCAGGAATTGCTAGGGGGTATTTTAGTGAACTTGATTTAAATAAAATGTTTAAAAAAATTCAATGTGCGGTACAAGCAAAAGGTGGCTTTGTGAGTCATTTCTACTTTTGCCCTCATCACCCTACGGAAAAATGTGATTGTAGAAAACCTAAACCAGGAATGCTATCACTTGCATTAGAAGAGTTTAATGGAGACGCTTCATGTAGTTGGATGATTGGAGATTCCTCTCGCGACATTCTCGCTGGGAGAGCTGCTGGGTTGCATGTGGCTTTAGTAAGAACTGGTAATGGCAGAAAAGAAGAAAGTCAATGGAAGCAAGAATGGGGAGGGCTCCCGCTTGTCTTTGATCATGCTTTAGAAGTTTGCAACTATATCCATACTAATCACCCTATTGCTGTTCTTGATGCGAACATTAAACAGCTACCGGTAACTTTTTTTCAATTCTTGCGAGCAATTTTATTTCAGATTTGTTGGGCAATTAGTACAATTCCGTATTCAAGTTTATTAATATTATTTACTCTAATCGGTGTTTCACTTACCAAGCGATACCAAATTGCAAGCGCATGGGGCGCATGTTCTGTCTGGCTAGCAAAATATATTTGTGGTATTGATTATAGAATTCTCCACAAGAGTGCAATTCCAAAAAGACCTGTATTGATATTTTCAAATCACCAATCTGCCTGGGAAACCGTTGCGCTGATTTCTATTCTTCCGCCTACAGCGTTTATTGTAAAAAAACAATTATTATATGTTCCTTTTTTTGGCATGGGGCTTTGGTCAATTCGCCCCATCGCTATTGATCGACATAAAAAAATTAATGCGTTAGAACAGTTAGTTGCACAAGGTGAAATATGCAAAAGACAAGGAAGATGCATTTTGATTTTTCCACAAGGAACCAGAACTCCAATCAATCAAAATAAAAATTATCAAAGAGGAGGGGTACATGTCGCGCAAGTTTTGCAAGTCCCTATCTTACTTATTGCACATAACGCAGGTAAATATTGGGGGGAACATTGGTGGCAGAAATATCCCGGCACTATTACTATTTCTTTTGGACCAACGATAGATTGTGAAAGTGGTGATTTATACAAAATTAGTACTAGTTGGATTGAGCAAGAAAGCAAAAGACTATTGCTTAAATAATTTTTGTAATTTTAATAAGTCTTCTCTCGGAAAATAATCGCTTAACTGCTCTAGATAAGTAACCATGGCATCAGTTGGTTGTGAGATGGCTTGCGCGCAAGTATGTAGTGAAGCTAATACCTGCTCTCTAGTTTGCTGTGCGCCTTGTTGAGCTTGTATGTTTGCATAGGTCTGTTTAGTTTGCAGGAGCGTGTGTGCAACACTGCTCAAATACGCACGAGCTATGGGTGTAAGAAAAGGCGTGATCCATTGTATAGACACCTTTTGATCCTTAAGATATTCCGCCAAACCAAAATATAAAAAATGTATTGCAACTTGTACATGGTGCATAGTGCGATCATGATCGTCAGCATTAGTTTGAATTATGGTAAATCCTTGCTGTTTAAAATTGTCACTCCAAGATTGAGCATGGTGGGGGGTGTCTTCATCATTGACTAAGACTATAGTGTTATTTTGATAGGTGTTGATTTCAGGGCCGAAAAGTAAATGTATGCCAAGATAAGTTAATGGTTGAAGTAAAGCTAAAATCGATTGTTTGGAAACGCGCTGAACTGAGCAAAGATTTACCACATGACATGGCAGTGCTTTTTCGGTACTACCATGAATATTAAGCAAGGTTTTACAGAGTTCTTCAACCTGATTGACAGGAACAGCAATAACTAACAGGTCAGTCGGCTCTATTGTTATAGTAAAATGTGAAGGAGACAATACATTATCATTAAAAACAGATGCCAATGAACTTTTATTTAATTCAATACTGCGGTCTAGATCATATAGGAATAGCTCGGACTGACTCGCTAGAAGTTGTTTACGCAAAAAATTTCCAAACCAGTAGCCTATACCAGTTGCGCCTCCACATATAATAATGTTTCTAAATTTCATAAAAAAAAGGAAGATAAAAGAGTATTTTATCTTTTTATATTGCCGATTGGGTAAAAAAACAAGTTTAGTTGTGCTTGCTTCTTTTTTAATTAATATCATTATCTTAATGTTTTTGATCGGGGGGGTATTTATAAATACTGGGCTTCCACCGTCTGAATTAAGTGCGACACAGCAACAAACGGACTTGAAAAATAATAATACCGGCTTACAAGCTAATATTGTGGCTGAGAATGCAAATTCATCTGCGCCATTTTGTATTTCTGACTATACCTCGTTATATACCCCAGACACCCCAAAAACTGATCTCAACCAAGCAAATCAAGAGCTTTCCCAGTCAATAGAAAATAGCTCTGATAGTGATGTTAACATTAGAAATGAGCTAGCCCAGTTAACCAAAGATGCGGAATATCCAAAAAATAGCCTACCGTTAGTCATCTTTAACAACCTTCCAGATGATTTAATTTATTTTACCCAGAACGGAAAAACACCGGCTATTAAAGATCTAATTTACCAGTATACTCTCAAAGCTAAAATTGCCGAAGAAATTAAAGACCCAATATTACAAATTACTAGCACTATTAAAATTGCTAACTTAAAAATATTGCAAGGTGCGCCAGACGCTGCAATTGAAACATTAAAAAAAGCAGAGTTACTTTTACCGGAAAACGCAAAAGATACCTGTGAACTTTATAAAAAACAATTCTATGCCCAAAAAGATTTTGTGCAAAGAAAACAGATCGTTCAACTTGAAGATAAAATTCAATTAGAATCTTTACGGAAGACCTGCCTGCTAACTGCAAGCTACTATCAAGGAATGGGGAACTATTTTATGGCGGTCAGCAATCCAGTTGAGAGTGCGAGTAACTATCAAACAGCTATAACACTGCTAGATTCAATTGTAAATGAACCTGCCCTCGCTCAGATTGTAAAAATTCAGTTGTCAAGTCTCCAAGGAATACAAGGCAGTCCAGAAAGTAGCTACAACAATTTTTATTCGGCTATTCCAGTTTTTAAAGGTAAACAATATCAGATGTATTTAGCTATGACGCAGTTAAATTTAGCAAATATGCAAGTTCAAAATGGAAATATTGGTAACATAGAAATTCAGTGGGGTAAATTCCTTGATGTCAAGGTGGACCCTAATAAAAATAATTTCATTGGTGCACTGTATTCATATGGAGTTGCAGAATATTTACGCCTGAGTAAAAGACCAACTATGGCAATAGAAAAATATCAAAAAGCATTAAAAGTTTTTTCTGAATTGGGCTATGCGTTAGGAATTGCTTTTGCTAAAGTTGGAATAGCTCAATCATATATCAGTATCGGCGATCCGCAAAAAAATGCAAGTAATTTATTACAGGATGCGCAAGACTTATTTAAGTCTTCCAAAAATACTTTTGGTGAAGCTATAGTTTTGTTTGCTCGCGCTCAATTATCTAAAATACAGAATCAAAAAGAAAAAGAAAATAATTATTATACAAATGCAATTGCAATACTTAAAAATAATAATTTTGATTCAATCGCAAATAAGATTGAAATGTACCAAAAAAATAATTAATATTTTTAGATGGTGGCCGGGGACGGAATTGAACCGCCGACACGAGGATTTTCAGTCCACTGCTCTACCGACTGAGCTACCCGGCCGTTCTAAACTGGGTTTAACATTTTACTATGGTAAATAAGAGTAATGCACATATTGTTAAAAAATATTTTCCATTAAAGTTATTTTTTATTTTTTAATTTGAAAGTTAGCTAGTCTATAGTGTATATTAAATACTTAAGACATGAAGTCGGTTTACTGCATGAAGCACCAATAAAGGTAAAAAAATGGCAACTGCTAAAAAGAAAGCTGTTAAGAAAACTGCTAAGAAAAAAACTACTGCAAAGAAAAAGAAGTAAATTAGAAAAAACTTTGTAGTAGTAAAACAGGGACATACTATGTCCCTGTTTTTTTATATATGGCTATGAAAACAGTTTTTCAAAAAGTTGCTGATAGCGTTGCAATAATTCATCAATTATTGCAGATGGAAATTGAAAATTGTTGGATTGTTTTGTCCATTGCTCTGAAAGTAAATATTCTCTGACATATTGTTTATCATAATGCTGAATGACTTTTTTATTAAAATCAGAAGTTAATAAAAATCTCGATGAATCTGGAGTGCAGAGCTCATCCATGAGTAGTAGCTCGTTATTTAGACTTAAACCAAATTCAAATTTTGAATCCAGTAAAATCACGCCTTTTTCAGCACAGTAATTCTGTAAAAAATTAAAAACTGTGATACTAAACTCTTTAATTTCTTGGGCGTTCCTAGTTCCAATTATCACTTCGGTTTGCTGATAGCTAAGGTTATAATCTTTTTCACCTACTGGTGCTTTAAACGCTGGGGTATAAATTGGGTATGGTAACGCGTCGTATTTATTTAAGCCATTGGGTAGGGAGATATTACAAATGGAGTTACTACTTTGATATTCTGTCCATGCTGTACCAACTAAGTGTGATCGAACTACTGCTTCAATTGGAATGGGATAGAGTTTGGAAACTATCATCCCGCGTCCAGAATGTTCTAAAGCGAGAGTATCAGGTAGTTTGGAATTCAAATCTGTGCTCAGAAAATGGTGTTTGATTTTGGATGGTAATCGAGTAAACCACTCTTTGCTAAATGCGGTGATTATCTTACCCTTATAAAGCGTTTTATTACTATGTATAAATGGCTGGCTAAAAATATGATCGAAGGCTGAAAATCGGTCGCTTGCTACGATAAGCAGAGAGTCAGAACTTATCTCATAGAGGTCTCTAACTTTGCCTTTAGAAATGAGAGGAAAAGAAATTGTTTGGTTAGAATTAGTTACCAACAGGACCTATCAGAAAGTGGTTAGTTTTTATACTTCTCGTATAAACTATATAGTGTGTGTTCTTCTTCATCAATTCTAATTGAAAGAATTGAACTAACTTCTTCAAATTGTTTTAAGAACTCATCCCATTCTTGTTCAATTAACTTACTATCAGAAAATCTCGTCGTAAATCTGAAGGTTAAATGCCCAATATCGTACATTTTCTTTCTTACTTTAGTGATATAAGGATATTCCTCACTAGAGGGTTTTATATGGAGTGATAGATAGGTGTAGAGCTTTACACTTTCTGTGATTAAGTGCTTGACGAGGACTGGCTTAAATTGATTCTTGATGACATACTCAATTTTCTGAAAATTCAATGATTCAATTGCTTTTTCAATATCTTTAAGTGAAGCTGAAAGCAATTCATGATCGCTTTGAAGTGATTTAGTTAAGTTGGGGTCATAAGGCACGCCGCTTTCTTCTGAGTTAAAACCATCCCTGAATGAGTTAAGAATGCTGTTTATTTTGCCCTGATCCATATTTATATATTATAATACCACAAACTTGTCGCAAGATTGTTAGAGTATCTTTGATCGGAGTGAGAGGATTTGAACCTCCGACTTCTGCGTCCCGAACGCAGCGCTCTACCAGGCTGAGCCACACTCCGTATAGTTACTTTTGCACATTATACTGAAACTCGGCCTATTTACACCTAAAAAACACATGTAATTAAATTATAATAATATGTAATTAAATCAAATACTTAGGAGACAAAAAATGAGGGCTATTGCTATAAATAGCTATGGTAACCATGAAGTTTTGCAAATTAAAGAAGTGGTAATACCAACTATTAGTGATAATGAAGTTTTGGTCAAAGTTTACGCTACCTCAGTTAACCAATTCGATTTAAAAATTAGGAATGGTTTTCTTAGAGAGCAAATATCAATAAGTTTTCCTTTTATACTTGGTTTGGATTTTTCTGGAGAAGTGGTTTCTGTTGGTGCTAGTGTGGAAAATTTTCGTGTTGGGGATCTTGTTTTTGGAAGAAATCCAATTGAGAAATCAGGAACTTACGCTGAGTATGTTGCAGTACATCAAGACCATCTCGTAAAAAAACCTAAAAATATTAACCATCTTCAAGCCGCTTCATTGCCGACTGCAGGTATTGCAGCATGGCGGAGTTTGATAGATCTCGGACAATTAGAGGGCAATGAAAAGGTATTAATCATAGGCGCGTCAGGTGGAGTTGGAAGTTTAGCAGTGCAAATCGCCAGCTATAAAGTCAATATGACTATTGGAGTTTGCTCAAGTGCCAATGTGGCTATGATTAAAGAGTTAGGCGCGAGCGTGGCGATTGCTTATGATATAGAAGATTTAGCGACTTCAATTAAAGACGTTGATTTAGTAATTGACACCATTGGCGGCGCTTATCTGGATACAGCATCTAGAGTTGTTAAGGATAAAGGGAAGTATATTTCTATAGAACCACCCCAAGACTCAGCTTACCAGAAAAAATACCCCAATATTATTTATAAATCAATTAGTAGTTTACCTTCGGCAAGTATATTACAACAGATTGTAAGTAAAGTTGAATCATTACACATCAAACCAGTTATAGATACCGTATTTAATTTTGAAGAATTTGAAGAGGCGCATCTTTATTGTGAGACAAATAGAGCGAAGGGTAAAATTATTATTCAGGTGAGTTACTAAAACACTCTTTTAATTGATTCGCTAGCTAGTTTTGATAGCTCCGATCGAGAAGTGGTATCAGGTAAACACATAAGCACTTCCATTGCGCTAGAAATATAATTTTCAGCTTTGGTGTATGTCTTTTTAATAGCTGCGCTTACTGAAACTTCGTGCACAACTTCATTAAAATATGGATCATTTTTAATTGTGGCAGGGTCGTGAGATTGTAGTAGCGCTAGTATTTTGTTACAGTGCGAAGGTGTTGCGTCTTGTAAAAAATAGATGAGAGGTAGGGTTATTTTACCTTCAGACAAATCATCACCAGTGTTTTTAGTCCAAGTTTCAGTAGTGCCACAATAATCAAGACAATCGTCAATTAATTGAAAAGCTAACCCAAGACGGTAACCAAATTGCGCACATAGCTCTTCTTGTTCTTTGTTACACTGTCCAAGGTGTGCTCCTGACTGCATGCTAGCTGAAAATAAGGCTGCTGTTTTCCCCGCTATTATTTCTAGATAGCTTTTCTCTTGAAGTGAAAAGTTTTTAATCATACTAAGTTGTAATACTTCTGCCTCAGTAATGTTTTTCGCACTATCTGAAACAATTTTTAGAGTGTGTAAAGAGTTTGTTTTGATAAGTAATGTAAAGGCTATTGCGTATAGATAATCTCCTGACAATACTGCTGCGCTATTACCCCATATATCATTCGTGGTTTTTCGCTTTCTTCGTACTGTAGATTCATCTATGACATCGTCATGTAATAGCGTGGCGGTATGAAGTAACTCAATGGCACTAGCGTTAAGTAACGATTGGTTAGAAATGGGGTTAAAAAGCAACCCAGCTAAAAGTGCAAGTTTTGTCCTAACCCGTTTTCCTTTTAGCTCAAAAATATATTTAGAGACATCATTAATAAGTTTAACATTACTGGTCAACGAGTTTATAATGATTTGGTCTACTTGCTGCAGTGCATTTGTTAATACATCCATGGTTTCATTTTATACCTTTAGCATGTTATAATGATTGCCCTATGCAGAACCCAGTTATCGTGCAAAACGCAGTTATCGCAACAGGTGGAAGGCAGTACCTTGTATCAGTTGGAACTTTACTTCGAGTTGAGAAAATTGATCTACCTGAAAACCAAGATGTGGTTTTTGATAAAGTCTTACTTCTTAAGAATGGGGATGAGGTTTTAATTGGTTCCCCCCATGTTCAAGGCGCAATTGTTACCGGGAAAATTAGATCACAAGGAAGAGCTAAAAAAATTGAAATCATTAAATTTAAAAGGAGAAAACACTACCAAAGACGAGCAGGACATCGTCAAAAATATACTGAGGTCGCGATAACTGCTATTTCTAAAGCATAACGGAATTCGGAGATAATACTATGGCACAAAAAAAAGCAGGCGGTTCGACCGCAAATGGAAGAGAGTCGGAATCTAAACGATTAGGTATTAAACGCTTCGCAGGTCAAAGAGTAATTGCGGGCAATATTTTAGTTAGACAGCGTGGCACCCAGTTTCATCCAGGTATAAATGTAGGCATTGGAAAAGACCACACCTTGTTTGCTCTGTGTGATGGTGAAGTGGAATTTTCTATCCGTTCAGCCAGAAGAAATCGCACCGTTTCAGTACTAGCTCAAGTGTAGCTTGACGCTTCGCACCTACTTGGTAGGGTAAAATTAATGAAATTTGTAGATGAGGCAGTCATTACCGTGCGAGCTGGTCACGGTGGCAATGGAGTGGTAAGTTTTCGTAGAGAGAAGTTTGTGCCATTCGGTGGTCCAGATGGCGGCGATGGTGGTGATGGGGGGTCGGTTTTTGTATTAGGCGATGAAAATATTTCAACTCTCCTAGATTTTAGAAATCAAACAATATTTGAAGCAGAATCGGGGCATTCTGGATCGGGCGCACTTAGGCGTGGTAAATCTGGAAACGATTTATTTATTAAAGTGCCGGTTGGAACTCAGGTTTACGCCAAAGAAACAGAAGAGCTCATTGCTGATATTATTAATCATAACCAACAGGCGATTGTTTGCCAGGGTGGTTGGCATGGAATCGGAAATGCAAGATTCAAAAGTTCTGTAAATAGAGCCCCAAGACAGTCAAGCAAAGGTAAACTAGGTGAAGAGCGCGTATTACAATTGCAGTTAAAAATCCTCGCTGATGTTGGTTTTATTGGCTTGCCCAATGTTGGTAAGTCTTCACTTTTACGATTTCTTACTAGATCCGCAACAAAAGTTGGAAACTATCCATTTACTACTTTGTACCCTGAGCTTGGTCTTTGGATCCATCACGGTGAAAAGGAATATGTATTAGCAGATTTACCGGGATTAATTGCTGGGGCATCACAAGGAGTAGGATTGGGTATCCAATTTTTAAAACACACGACTAGATGTCGGGTGCTGGTACATGTATTAGATGCATCCTCAACAACATTACTTCAAGATATACTCGTGGTTGAGCATGAGTTAGCGCAATATGATATTTCTTTATTGCAAAAACCAAGAATTATTGCCTTGAACAAAGTCGATTGTGTTGAAACACAAAACCCACAGGAATTAATTGATAGTATCCTAATGCAAAACCCACACTATCAAGGTGTGGTTTCTACTGTCGCAATTACTGGCAAAGGTTGTAATGAGTTAATGGAAGAAGTGATTAAACAAGTATGATTGAACAAATTAGAAATCATTTTGCTATTGCAAAAAGAATAGTAATTAAGGTAGGATCAAATCTTGTCTCAGCACAAGGAACGGGAATAGATTCAGAATTGATTGAACAGTGGACCTCAGATATCGCTTCGCTACGTGCAGCAGGCAAGGATATAGTACTCGTCTCTTCTGGAGCAGTCTCAGTAGGAATGGCGAGAATGAAGCTGTCTAAAAGACCTACTAAAGTTCTTGAATTACAAGCGTTAGCTGCAATAGGTCAAAGTGGATTAATGAATATTTATGACCATGTTTTTGCAAAGGTAGGACTCACCTGTGCTCAAATTCTACTTACCCATGCAGACTTAGACGATCGAGCGAGGTACTTAAATGCTCGTTCCACTTTTGAAACATTACTAGCGATGCAAGTTATTCCTATTGTCAATGAAAATGATACGGTTACCATTGACGAAATTCGCTTTGGCGATAATGATACCTTGTCTGCGCTTATTTGCAACCTCATTGGGGCAGAAGTATTGATACTGCTCAGCGATCAAGAAGGATTATATAAAGAAAATCCTAAGTTAAATCCTAACGCAGAGCTCATTCAGCATGCACCGGTTAATGACACCTTGCTTTTATCATACGCAGGGAAGGAAGGCGCGCTTGGACGAGGTGGCATGAAATCAAAAGTGTTGGCTGCTAGATTGGCTTCTCGATCGGCTACCCAAACAGTTATAGCGCATGGTAAAAGAAGAGAAATCATAAAACAAATTATCTCTGGCGCTCCAATTGGTACGGTGCTTTACAATTCGGAGCTAGCTGATACTGCTAGAAAACATTGGATTAGGGCGCAACTAAAGGCAAACGGCACTGTAATATTAGATGGAGGTGCTGTATCAGCAATCACAGAACTAAAAAAAAGCCTTTTACCTGTAGGGGTAGTTAATTGTACGGGTAATTTTCAACGAGGCGAAGTGGTTTTGTGTGTAAATATAGATGGAGCAGTTATTGCTCGAGGAATATCAAATTACAGTATTGAAGAAACCATAAAAATTTTACAGAAACCAAGTAATCAGATTGCAAGCATTCTTGGCTATGAAGGGGATTCTGAACTAATTCACCGAGATAACTTAGTACTAGAGTAATTTACTTCTTAAGTGCTATGTTTTTAATTTTAAGGTTAAGACGATGTTTATGTCTTGCAGCCTTATTAGGTTTAATAATACCCTTTCTAGCTAGAGAATCAACAATAGATTGTAGCTCACGAAAGAGTTTATTAGATTGGGTTACATCCTTTGATTTAGCACTCTGATCAATTGCTATAAGCAATTTTTTAATAGAGTTTCGCATTAAGGAACGGTGCGATTGATTAAATTTATGCCGTTTGATTGCTTGACGGGCTTGTTTTTCTGCTGATTTGGTATTTGCCATTTTGCTAAGTAGGATATTATAGCTGAAAAATCAATTAAAATGTGCCAATTAATGAGTGTTTTTCTTGAGATTATTATCGCACTTTCCTGCGGAATTGTGCTTAGAAATTATATATCCAATAGTGATAATATGGGGATGTTTTTGAGCCGTGGAATAATTAATATTGGGTTTCCTTGCATTATTTTGCTTATGCCACCAATTCACGATCTAACCTATCAGATTTTTTTATTTATTCTTGTTCCTTGGCTATGGATTTTTATTACTTTTCAATGCCTTAAAAAATTAGGCAAGTATTTCCAATGGCAGTATGAAGTTGTTTTTGTTATCACCGTGTTATGTAGCACTGGAAATACTGGATATTTTGGGTTGCCGCTTACAAAGCAATTTTTTCCAGTCGAATTTCAATTTTATGCAGTACTCTATGATCAGTTAGTTACCTTTTTCTTCGTTAGTCTCATTATTCCATTACAAATAATGTTTTTTAAACAAACAAACATTAATCAGAGTCGTGTAAGATTTATTCTTAAGATATTTTTATTTCCCCCATTTATTGCATTTATTTATTCTGTATTTATTTCAAAGTACGCGCCCATCCCATCTATACTCACACCTGCTATTTCATTTATTGCGGCTAGTATTATCCCTATAGGTATGTTTGGAATTGGACTTCAATTAAACTTAAAATTTGATAAAACGCATGTTGCCCCACTTCTTGTTGGAGTTGGTTGGAAAATGGTTATCATGCCCATTAGTATTTTTATCATGTACTCATTTTTCCAAATACCAACCAACCAAAGAGATATTGGTGTATTTCAAGCGCTCATGCCACCTTCAATCAGCGGCTACTTTTTCATTTATAGTGCTGGCATCGCTCCAAAATTTGCAACCTCATTAGTAATTATTTGTATATTTGTGATGATGATTAGTGTTCCGATTTATATTTTAAGCATATTATAGAAACTAATCCACCAACAATATCTGTTGAATTGTTTATGCAATACAAAAAATCACTGTTAATATTTGCTTTACCTTATTAATAATCAAAGGTATCATTACCTTTCCATATATCTCACTTGCAGTACATATGAATGGTTTCCTAAATTCTATTCATTTATTATTGCGAACGAAAATAAAAAAATTGATGAACGCTTAATTTATTCCAAACAAAATATTTTATCAATCCCCGTGCAACTATTTGATTTATCAACAGATATCAACTACTCGATTAAACTTGGTCGCAGTTGTACTGAATTGCAGGTGTCGGAGGTAGCATTGCTGACGATAAAATAGTGGCAGCTATGAAGATAGTGGAACTTAATTTTTGCGAATATGAAAAAGCCAAGAGCTGACTATGCCGCTTAATGTTGCAAATAATGTAACTCCAATAGTCATGAGAAACATCCCTACTACTCTACCAGCGGATGTTGTTGGATATACATCACCATAACCTACAGTAGAGATTGTAGAAACCACCCACCAAATTGCATCTTCAGCAGTTATTATTTTCTGATCAGGGGCACCAGCCTCAACATGAAGTATCAAAATTGTGAAAATACTAAGGCTAACCATATAGATAGCTAGCACAATAGTGAAAAGCATTTTTATTTCATAATTACGACGGTATGAGAAAAAATTACGAGCATGGTTTGTGATTATCAATAATCGTATCACTCGTATTACAATAAATATACGGGTAAAGCGTAAGGATTCAACAATTGGAATAAAGGTAAAAATCAGAATCCAGTGTGTTTTTAAATATTGGGATTTGCTTGGTGAACACCAAAGCCCATAACAAAACTCAGAAAAAAATATAAGACAAGCAGAAAGATCAACCCATACAATAATCCTAATGATTTCAGGATTGAGGTTAGTAAATTGCTCTAAAAGTAATAAAATTACCGTATATATTGCAAAAATTGTTGATAGGGCGGTAAGTAAATTAATTTCAAAGTGATAAAAAGTATTGAAGTAATGACGAATATGTTGAATAGGCATATTAAATTTTAAACCATTCTACTCATCAGCATACGGTCTGGCCAAAAGTTCAGCAAGCACTTTGCTGACCGGAACTGCCTCATAGAGCATTTTATAAACGCTATGCATGATTGGTAATTCACACTGGTATTTAGATTCTATTGCAGGAATTTTAGAGGCAGTTTGTACTCCTTCAACCGTGCCAATTTGTTGCAGGAGCTCTGTTACTGATAATCCTGTCTTGGCTAGTTTTATGCCGAATTGCCGATTGCGAGAATTATCAATGGTGCAGGTTAGCACACAGTCTCCAACACCTGATAATCCAAGAAATGTCTGTGCTTGGCCTCCTGCCTGTACGCCAATTCTTGTTAGCTCTGCTATGCCACGCGTAAGCAAAGCACTTCTAGCATTGTGCCCTAGTTCCAAGCCATCTGAAACACCGCAGGCAATTGCTAGAACATTCTTGAGTGCGCCTCCAATCTCAACGCCACGAATATCTTGATTACGATATACTCTAAGTGAAGTTGAGTTGAGCGCTTGTTGATATGAAAGAGTGAGGTCATTTTTATCGCACCCTAGTGTTAAGGCGCTAATTTTTCCAGCGGCAAGTTCATTGGCAAAGGTAGGTCCTGATAGTTGTGCGTAATTAATCTGAGGCAGTAAGCGCTTAAACACATTGCTATACCAATCAAACTGGTTGTGATATTCACCTATTCCTTTACTTGCATTGACTATTAGTGAGACTTGTCCTAGTGCTTTGATGAAATTCTCTTGCTCGTTTATATTGTTCAAGATTGCGTCGTTTAGGATTTGATTTAGAATTCGGGAAGGCAAGGCTATAGTTGCGCTGTGAGCCTTGTTACATTGTTCAGAAAGCGAATGTGAGAATGTGATGGTTTCTGGAATAATTAATCCAATCAGCCTAGTGCTAGCTCTCGTTTGGTTTAAAAATTCACAGTGTTGTTGATTGGGGTGCCATACCGTGACAGGAATTTTATTTCTTGAAAAGCAACATGCAAGTGCAATTCCATACGCTCCCGCGCCTATAACAATATGATGACTATTAGTGGACTGAATTTTTTTTGCCAGGTTTAATATTTAAGGGTAATGTATTACTACTAGAAGGGTTTTGAGGCTCTCCTTTAATAAACTGTTCATTTTTACCATCTTTTACAACTCGTTTAAAGTCCACTTCAAGATTTATCGGATTGATCAAAAGTGGCTCGAAACCTGCCTTTTGGGTAAAGTCTGAAATTGATTCTCTTAAGTATGGAATTAAGGCATTAGGACAGAGGCTATAGATTATTTTTTGTACTTCTTGTTCACTTAAAGTAGATGCTTCGATGCTAAATAAACCAACTTGTGTAAGGTTTAATAAATACACAGTTGAGCCTTGAAAATCAGCTCTAATGTTTGCAAGTAATTGAAATTCAAATTCTGTCTCTGAAATATTCCAGAGCTTGGTGTTTAAATTCATATCAATTTGCATTTTTAAATTTTGCGTTTTGAAAAAACGAATTGGATCAGGCGATTCAAGTAATACCGTTCGGAGAAAAGTTTTGTGAAGACTAACTAAAGGCGTAGTATTTTTAGGGGCAGGATTATTAGGTGAAGTGCTATTTTGAACAGAGTTATTTTCCATGTTGCACCGGTAAATGATCGGATTCCCACGACTGTAGGCCACCTCGCATGCTATACACCTGTGAGAACCCAAGTTGTTTTAACTGTTCCGCTGAAGCTTTTGAACTGACTCCAAATTGACAGTATGTTATAAGTGGCTGTTGTTTGTATTTTAGTAAGAGGGGCTCTTGTTTTTGTAAATCTGCAGCATTGACATGTATTGCATTAGTGATATGTTTTTTCTCAAAATCAAGCGTGCTTCGTATATCTATTAGAATTGCTTGATCTTGATTCATCATGCGTACAACTTCATAAGGCGATAAAAGCGGTACACTTTGTTTTATTCTAAAATATTCAAAGGTGAGTAGTATTGCCAAAAAAAATAGTAAACTGCCTATTAATAAATAATGGTTTGAAATAAATGTTATCATAGCTGTTTACAGAGGTTAGTTTGATTATATCATTATTTTATAAAATTATTTTATCTTTTGTGCTATCGGTAGGGTTAGCCTATACGTCGTTTGCTGAAAATGCAGATTATCAAAAGCAAAAAAATAAGATTGAATCTGAGATACGAATGCAGAATAAGATTTTGAGCACGACTGAACAAAAATATTCAAGTGAACAAAAGAAAATACTAATTATGGAAAAACAAATCTCAACTTCCATCTATGAAATTGAAAAATATAAAATAAATAAATTAGTATTAGAACGTTCGGTAGAAGAATTACAGCTTGAAATTGCCAAAAATGATGCAAATTTAAATTATCATAGAGAGCGGTTAAAAAAAATAATAGTGTTACGATGGGGGTTGCTTTCTCGGGGAATTTCTTCTAATGCAATAATATATTCTTCTAGCAATAGCCCATCACAGTATAATTTACAAAGCGGGACACTTGCTTATTTAGCTAAACAAGAGGCGTCAAGCATTGAGCAAGTAAAAATGATACGAACTCGTCAAAATCTACTTCATGAAAAACAATTAGCTTCATTAGGTGGTATTAAAAAAAATGAACAAAACTACGCAGATAAATATAACCAAACTAGATCGTCGCTATCTGAAAAATTAACTACAGTAAAAAAACTAGCAACTATGATTAACAATCAAAAAAAACAAATCCAAGAAAAAAATAACGATTACAACAGAATTATATCAATTATTAAAAAAATAGAACAGGAAAAACGAGCGGGTTTTACAGGAAGCGGCACCAATGGCTTTTCCGCGATGCGTGGTAAGTTGCGTTGGCCAGTAGTTGGAAAAATAATACAACAAGGTTCAAGTGCTATAGGGGTGGGGGTTGAAATATCGGTTGATAATGGGAGTTATGTTAGTGCGGTATATGATGGCAAAATTGTATTTGCTGATGCGTTTCCTGGTTTTAAAATGTTAGTAATTATTGAACATGGTGATGGGTATTACACACTATATGGTTACAACCAAAGTATTTTTAAGTTAGAGGGTGATAAAGTTGCTGAGGGTGAAGTGATTGGTATAATTGGTGGGAGCTATGGGCTTTCAGAATTGTCTGAAAGAAAAACTAAAAACATAGCATATTTTGAAATAAGAAAATCAAGTACTTCTGAAAACGCAGTTGCTTGGTTGCGGAAAATACGCTAACTAACTTATAAGACTAAGTTTTTCTAATCTGAGGAGGCCATGTTTTGTTTTTCACTTCCTCCGGACTAGTTGGTCTAGGTAATGTAGCGGTATTTTTATTGACTTTGACATAGTCGCCATGTCCTAGTCTTCCGAGCGCGTTAAATAATGAAGTTTTTGGAATCATATTAGCATCTACTAGTGCGTCATCGATATGCATGCAACGAACTTCAAAAAAAAATACATCGTTAGGTTCATTTCCTATTAGTTCGTGTTTAACTACCTCGCACTCCATAGCCAATGGAAGTTCTTTTATCCTGTATGGTTTGACTATCTCAGAAGCAATAGGGGTCAATCCAACTTCATTAAATTCATTTATTGATTTATCAAAATCGGCCGAAGATAGCACAACATGGTGTAAAAAATCTTCTGTGGGTATGTGAATAACCGCTTGGGGCACTTCAAGTAAGTTGTTAGCGGTATCTTTTCGCTCGCCTTTTCTACGGCCAATACTTACCATTAAGGTGAGCGGGTCATTAGTGATTGCATTAAAAAAACTAAATGGGGAGAGGTTGGGTTGGGAGTCTTTGTTTAATGTACTAACCCAAGCGATGGGTCTTGGAATGATTGAAGCAATAGTTAAAGCATAACTATGACTGCGTTTGAGATCTTGTGGGTTGATGAGCACTTGGAAATACTACTGAGAAAGGAGCTCAGGCTGTATGATGCCACTGTATATTTTCGTTAGCCACAATGGTCTTTTTCGCAGGTAAGAAGAGATAGACGAATGATTTTTAGCATTTCTGATAATATCTTGAAATAATTCTAAGCCAGTGCTTGATAACATTGATTGAAAGATGGCGTCAGTTTGTGCGTAGCTAGGTGGTTGAAGCGGGTCAATAGCATAATCCTTGTTATAATTTTCACTGAATTGAAATCGACTGTGGTATAGTTTGGATATATCCGCAACTAAGTTCAGATACCAATTTGGAAAATTATCTCTCAAGTCAACTGGGAGGTTAGCTTCTGTTGTTGAATTGTTTTGCGAAGATAGAGAATCGAAACTTTCTTTAGCAGCCTCACTTTCAGTCTTTTTTAGATCAGTGCCATCTGTGGCTGCAGGCTTTGCGTCGGTTTCGTTTTTCATAGCTTGGGTGGTTTTTTTATCCTCTACTTCCTTTAAGCTATCAACCAATTGTTGGTTTGATCGTTCTTTTTCAGCCTCTGTTGTGGTTGTCGGTGTGGTTGAATGAAGATTAGAACTGGCAAGTCCTTTTTCTACAGTTGAGCTATCTCTAAATTCTAGAAAATATTGGATAGCAGTGCAGATATCTAAATCACAATCGTCAACAGCCTGTTCCAATTTATATTTTGCTTGGTAAAAGGCCTCATCGGAGGTTGCGTTTGAATTAATTTCTATATCTTTAATATTTTTTAGTAATGCAAGCGCTACTGTATTGATTTGCGCTTCAGCGTCGTTTAAGATTCTGTGATATTGATTGTCTAGTTCCTGTAATTTCTTAGAATCAATGAGACTTAGTTTGAGATTCTTCCAGTCAGAGATAGTACTACTTGGGCTAACTTCAAATAAATTAGAAGGGTATTTATACATTTGCAAAAAGACAGAATTAAGATACAGTTCAGTGTCCAGTAAATTTCTATTTTGGTGTAATGCTGTTGCAATTTTATTGTCATCAATACGATTACCGAATATCAACCGTTTATCTGTGAGGGGTAAGCATGGACGACGATTTTTTAGTGCAGATGCACAGGCGACTAAATAGGCATTAAGCGCACCATCGGGATACAATTTCTTACTCACATCAAAAACATCTTGCCCTTTTTTATTCCAAGCATTAAAATTAGCACCGGCATTAATCAGGGCGTAGATTATAATTGGGTCAGGATTATGCATGACTGCTAGCAATAAAGGAGTATTACCATCTATATCTTTTGCCTCTACTTGAGCGCCACTTTGCAATAAAGCTAGGGTAACTTCAGAGCTTTGATTGAACTTGGCGGCCATATGGAGTGGAGTTTGTAATTTGCCATCTCTTGATAACACATCACCACCTGCGCTTATTAAGGACCGAATATAAAAATGATTTTGACTTCTCGCCGCTAAAAGGTGGAGTGCGGTGAATTGCGATTTATCACGCGATAGTGAATTAAAACCCGAACTGTTCAATGAGTAAAAAATAGATGGCTCGTTATTATTTAAAGCAGCAAGGTGATAGGCAGTGTGTCCGCTTTCATTCCTGATATCAACTTCAGCCTTTACTTCAGTAAGTATGTTAATAATCTCTCCATTCGCACTTACTGAGGAGGCAAGGTTGATTGGATTATCCAAACTTGCCAATCTTTTGTATACCATGGTAGGAAATTTAGTTACCAACAATTTGACTACTTGGGGATTTGGATTTGTGCTAATGGCATAATGGATCAGGTCGTTTTTTTTAGTATCTTGAATTGAAAGTGTGGTATCAGCCTCAAATAATGAGAGAATCAGATCCACCACCTCAATATTTTGATTCCAGGCTAATAAAAGATGGAGAGGAGTCTCACCAAAACTACCAATAGTTTCAGTCAATGATTTTTTGTTAATTTCGCCGATAGCAATTCTAATTTGTGCTTCCTCCTTAGTTAAATCTCTCCAATATGCTCGGTCGATTATCAATGGCTTAAGTTCTGCTGGCGTAGCCACCACTACTGAAGGATCCGGCTGTTGCTCTCCTTTCAAATCTGCTTGAGTTTCTGGAATTTTATCACCCTTGGTTTCTGGAATTTTATCACCCTTGGCTTCCGAAACTTGAGGTGCGATAACCTTCTTTTCTTCCTTAGAAATTTTCTTTTTCTTAACCTTGGTTTTTAAAGATTTTTTAACTGGAGTAGCTGTTGAGGGGGCTGTAACGGGAGCGGACGCTTTTGGCCTATCAGTATTATTAGAATTTCCTTCCTCTACCGCATAAACACTGCTAAAATTTAGCAATAGTCCTAGTACTAATGTTAGTACAAATGTCATAATTATACAATTTTACCATAATACTATGTTTTTTAAGAGTCAATCACTTTTCATTTGGAATATGTCTTACCAACCTAGCTAAATTTAAAATGCATTCTAAAAAACTAATTGGTCCGTAAGAGGCAGATTATCTAGATTTAACATGGTAAAATGGACAGCATGCGTGGTTTGTTTAGAAATGCTTTTATGAGCAATAATATGATATTTGCATTGTGGTGTTTAATGACATTAGGAATTAATGCTCAGGCTTCACCAGTACTTGATAATGTGGCTGATGGCACAATAAATGTATCAACATCTATAAATTCTTCTGGTTCAACTGACACTACCATAGTTCAAACCACTAATCAAGCCACTGTTTCGTGGAGAACTTTTGATATTCAAGCAACAGAGTCAGTTAGGTTTACTCAACCTAGCGCCAATGCAATAATTTTTAATAATATAACTAGCGAAAACCCAACACAAATTCTTGGGACAATTGTTGCTAATGGAAGGGTGGTGCTGAGAAACGCTAATGGTTTTTATTTTGGTGTTAACTCGTCCGTGTCCGCGCATACCTTTATCGCTATTGCAGCTAATGAGACCACTGCAGCGTGGAGTGCGGTAAGTAATTCAGTTAATATTACTAACTATGCTGGGCTGACTGGTAATATTACCGCTTTGGGTAGTTTTAATAACACACAAACTTTTTTAGTTGGAAAAAAAATAGAGATAACTTCTTCTGCACGAGTCCAAACCCCTAGTAATCAAAGCGCATTATTTTCTATCAGAGCTAATAGTGATATTAAAATATCTGGTGCTGTTATTCACCCACGAGGAGTGATAGATATTTTTTCTAATTCTGGCGAATTGCAAGTTACTAGTTCAGCAACATTGTCTGGCGGCCAGGTTAGTGTGAGTGCGAATAATAATGTAGAAATCGCACCAATCGTGTCTGTTACTAACAGCCTGGCTGTTACATCAGCAAATGGTTCTGTGGGCTCGTCCATCGTTCCATTGAGAGTTGAACTTGGCACAATTGCACTTACAAGCGAAAACTTAAAGGTTAGTGCAATCGGTGGGAATATTTTTCTTGCTACAGCAAATGCCAGTCAGACCGTAAATCAATTATTAAATACAAGCATCACTATTTCAAACTCGTCTGTCTTGTCCCTTACCCAGACTAATGGAGATCTAGTCTTAAATACTGCGTTTACTCAAAGAAGAAATGTTAATTTAGAGTTGTTTGCTTTAGATGGCAATATCTATGGCTCGGTGCCTATATCCGCTCAGGCTTTAACATTGGTTGCCTATAAAAATATTGGTAATCCTAATGGAACGCCAATATCAGTAGATGTTGATGGCGCTACATTAATCGCAGAATCTCGCATTGGAAATATATCTCTTGAGCATCAAAAAGATATTGGCAGTTTGTTTGCTGGCACATTATCTGTTATTAACAATGGTGTGATAAAACTTAGCCAAACCTATGGCACGGTAGTAGTCAAAAATTCTGTAACCATTGCCGCGCAGTTATTGATAGAATCTAAACAGGGTAACATTATTATTTCCTCACCAATTACCGTAAATGCACTTACTTTAAGTGCTCCTTATGGTGCAATTACTGCGAGTAACTCTATCATTTCTCCAAATGTAACTCTTCGCTCAGGTGGCGCAATCGGTACTAGCCGCGATCCAATATCACTCATAGCGTTTGATTATGACGCAGTTATTTTTACTAAAATTGAAATAATCCAACCTCGAGGTCAGTTTAGCTATGTGCAATTTGAATCAGATGCGAGCAGGTTATTTTCATTGATTAAAAAAAGCCCTGGTACCACTATGAGAGTTACTCAGCAGATAGATCAAACTGTCATAGAAAAATTTATTAGTATTCCTAAGAAAAAAGACGATACCTTTTTTGTTCAATTATTTAATATAGCACTATCAGTATTAGGAACTGACTGTGACGATACTGCCGATGATTTCGTGTCATTTTTTGAACAGGCCTGTCGAAATTTTTAGTCAAATATACACTTGCTATAGTGTGATGATGGTGGTGCCGTTGAGAAGAATCGAACTTCCGACCTACTATTTACGAAACAGTTGCTCTACCGACTGAGCTACAACGGCATTGCTGTATTGTACGGTAAACTAGTAATTATACTATGAGCTCGCTCCCTCTTAACCCTGAACAACAAATTGCGGTTGAGTTACCAGTTGACCAACATGGGCTAATACTTAGTGGCGCTGGAACTGGAAAGACTAGAGTGCTAGCCTACCGCGTCGCTCATCTCATTATGAATGGAGGATTACGATCTAATGAAATTCTTATTTTGACCTTTACTAACAAGGCGTCACGAGAAATGAAACACAGAGTGCGTTCTTTGCTTGGTGGAAATATCTCATTGCCTTGGGCTGGCACATTTCATGGGGTGGGAAGAAAATTTATAGAAAAGCATACTGCCGAATCTGGATGGGAAAAACCATTTCAAATTATGGATAGCCAAGACCAGTTTTCTTTTATAAAAAAATTACTTTTAGAGCAATCTTCACAAACTCCAGAAAAAGAAAAAATTAAAGGACTGCAGTTTTTTATTAACAAAAATAAAGAGAATGGTTATCGCGCTCATTCCATTCCTGCCAATGCGTTGCAAAATTATGAGTATCCTCTAGTCCCACTTTACAAAATCTACGAAGCTAGAACAAAAGAAAATCGATTATTGGATTTTGCAGAATTAATTTTGAAACCAGTAGAGCTATTTAAGCAAGATGCAATTGCAAATCATTATCATTCTGTTTTTAAGGCGATCCTTATTGATGAATTTCAGGACACCAGTCCACTTCAGTATAGTTGGTTGCGATTTCTCTCTAGAGATGTCATTCCCATGTTTGCGGTTGGAGACGATGATCAATCTATTTATGGTTGGCGTGGAGCCGATGCCAAGGTATTACAACAATTCCATGAAGAGCTTAGAAATGTCAAACTAATAAAACTCGAACAAAACTACCGATCTAATGCCACAATATTAAGTTTAGCCAACTTTTTGATTTCACATAATAAAAATCGCTTAGGCAAAAAACTTTGGACGGAGCGCAAGGATGGAGAGTTTGCAAAACACCTAGTTGTAAGTAACGAACATAGTGAAGCCAAAAAAATTGCAGAACGCATCCAGGCCTTATTACAACAAGGAGTTCCAGCAAATGAAATTGCTGTGCTTTATCGTTTAAATAGACTTTCTAGGCTAATAGAGCAGCAAGTGTTACAAAGAGGTATAGCGTGTGAGGTGTATGGTGGAGTTAGTTTTTTTGCGCGAGAAGAAATTAAGAATGCTCTAGCGTATATTCGTCTTGCCCGCAACCCCCATGATATGGTTTCCTTTGAGCGGGTAGTCAATGTGCCGATGCGTGGTATTGGTGAAAAATCACTTGAACAAATCAAAACCTATGCCAGGGATCACGCCTGCAGCGACTACACCGCTCTAAGCCAATTAGTTGCGGGCAGTCAGTTACCCCCGCGTGTGCTTGCCAATGCTAAGACATTTATTGATGGTGTCGCTGAATCTATCAAAGAAATTGCCACTACTCCTCTTGCCTATTCAGTCAAGTCAATTATTACAAGAAGTGGGTTGCTAGATTATTACAAGGAGAAGCAAAAAAAATCACATCTTGATATTGATCGAATTGAAAATATTGGAGAGTTAGTTAGTGCAGCTAAAGACTATGAACGCGATCAGCAAAGTGAGTTTGGGTTAGAGCCAGGCGCATTGGCGGATCTCTTTTTAGATAAATGTGCACTTGGTGATTCAGACAACGAAACCGCTACGAGTGAAGATAAAATTAAGTTGATGACGGTGCATGCAGCTAAAGGGCTTGAATTTAAGGCAGTGTTTATCGCTGGAATGGAACATGGCACATTTCCTCATGCAGGATTTGAAGGAGAGATGGATTTAGAAGAGGAGAGAAGGCTTTGTTATGTTGCAATAACCCGTGCGAAAGAACAACTGACTCTAACTTCTTGTTTGAGTAGAACTATATTTGGAAGCCATCAGACTTCAATTGCTTCTTGTTTTTTTAAGGAATTGCCCGAACAACTAATTGTCACATGTCAAGAACTAGATGAGATTACTCATCAATCTCGACCTACACATTATTCATCTGAAAATGCCACTTCAAAAAACCATACTAGAGTTCGCCACCCCTTGTTTGGCATTGGATTGATAATTGAGACAAAAGGAGAAGGGGATGATTTGCAGGTATTAGTTCGCTTTGATAAATTAGGCAGTCGTTGGCTTATGGCGAAGTACGCTAATTTGCAAAAGCTTTAAAAACACAAAAACATTATTAGATATAATAGTGCGTAGGTTCAAATATGATAACAATATATCTTCAATTTACAATTTTCGCGCTGATCTTACTCGGCATTATTTTTTATCACAAACATTCCTTATTAATTGCTACTGGTGGCACCGTTATGTTACTATGCTTCACTGTGGCAGCGTCTTATTTACAGTTAATTCCATCATTTTCTGTGATTGGGCATGTCTATGAGCATGGACATTTACTCATAAATATTTTTGCATTGTTACTAGGTTTTACACTTCTGGCAAAACTCTTTGAAACTAGTGGAGCGGTTAGCTACATCCATATGGTGCTTCCTAATCACTGGATTGGGGCTTTTTTATTATTATTAATTATTTTTCTTCTCTCAGCGATACTTGATAATATTGCCTGTGCAATTTTAGGAGTGGTAACTGCTAAAATTATTTTTAAAGATAAACTCCATCTTGGCTATTTAGTTGCAATCGTGGGCGCTAGCAATGCTGGTGGCGCGGGGTCGGTTATTGGAGATACTACTACTACTATGCTTTGGATAAGTGGGATTCCGCCTTTAGAATTAGCTAAAGCATTTCTACCTGCATTTGTTGCGCTGTTTATCTTTGGTCTTCCCTTGAGTTACAAACAGTATTATTACCAAGCTATGTCATTTAATCTGAGCGACAAACAATCTTTTAAGCTGAAAAATATTTTAGGAGTGGCGTTCTGTATAGTCTGTATTTTTATTGCCAATCTCTGGGATTTACCGGGGCTTGGATTGTGGATGGGGTTAGGACTTTGTGCAATTTTTATCTCACTGCAATGGAGTTTACTAAAAGACTCATATAAGGAAGCTAGCTTTTTATGCCTTCTCATTATTTCTGCCACAGTTTTGCCAACCAATTTTTTACCACCACCGACTGTGATGTCTACCTTGCTGGTAGGGGTATTGTCCGCCTTTTTTGATAACATCCCACTTACCTCAATAGCGATTAAGCAAGGCATCCAAGATTGGGGGCTACTGTCTTTTTCACTAGGGTTTGGTGGGTCAATGATGTGGTTTGGTAGCTCAGCAGGTGTGGCAGTTAGTTCACTTTTACCTGAGGCTAAAAACTCATTGCGTTGGATGCTGTATGGCTCGCTTCTTTTCATCGCATTTTTAGTTGGGTGTGCTATTTATTTGATAGTTTTTGGCTTTGAAGCGACGCATGTATCTACTTATGGAGTAATTCAATGAGTGCTTTTATGATAATTAATGCCCAGGTATGGAAGTATCAATGTGTTGTGGCAGCCATTGCTACTACAGTGGTATTAGTAATATCAGATAGCACCTATGCGCTCGCTTTTGGATATGGTAGTGGTATTGTGCTCCTCGGACAACTTTCGGTGTGGTGGGTGCAAAACAGAACAGAACAACTGAAAAAACAAGGTATTATTACAGATCAGACCTCTGAATACAAGAGAATGCAGTGGGCGTTATTTATCAAGTATATTACTATTATAGTTTTATTTGTGATAGCTTGGAAAAGCGAAAAATTGATATCGCACCCATTGTCAATTATTTCTGGGTACATGCTCATGGTTATTTCTGTGATGCCCATACACTACCTTATTCATAAAAACACCACCAAAGAAACCACTGAAGACTTTGGTGATTCTAATTAGTTAACTTGAAAAAGTAGTATTCAATGTTGTATAATAAATAATTAATACATAACTTGAATGTGCATGAATGCGACGCAATGACCACAAAGGTTAATTCAAGTCTTTAGTATTTTTTTATGGCATCATCAATCTCAAATTCTTCACAAAGTATTACTCAAAGTGAGTATATTAAACACCATCTGCAAAATTTGGCGTATGGCAAATTCCCCGATGGGCACTGGGGTTTTGCTACTACCGCAGAGCAAGCTAAACAATTTGGATTTTGGGCTATACATGTTGACACTATGTTCTGGTCAATCGCCCTTGGGATGATTTTTCTATCTGTATTTTATTTTATTGGTAGAAGAGCTATTAATCATGGCCATTTAACTGTACCGAATGGTATGTGGAATTTCTGTGAAATGATGGTGGAGTTTGTCAATAACTCCGTGAAGAGTTCTTTTACAGGAAGAAGCAGTTGGTTAGCCCCTTTTGCTTTGGTGATTTTCATGTGGTTAATTTTAATTAATTTAATGGATTTAATCCCAGTTGATTGGTTGCCTGTTCTTGCAGGCAAATTTGGGCTTCTTTTATTTAATGTAGACCCCCATCAAGTATTTTTTAAGGTAGTTCCAAGTACTGATGTTAATGCCACATTTGGCATGTCGCTAACGGTATTTATCTTAATCATTATTTTTAGCATTAAAGAAAAAGGATTGGGGGGGTTTGCTAGCGAACTAACTTTACACCCGTTACATTCTAGTAATCCAATTGCAAAAATATGCTTAATCTTGCCAAATTTTTTCTTAGAGGCTATAGCCCTCCTTGCTAAACCCCTCTCACTTTCCTTGAGATTATTTGGTAATCTCTACGCTGGGGAATTAATTTTTATCCTCATTGCATTGATGTATTCTGGCTCGCTAGCGATTTCGATATTTGGTGGAGCCTTGCAATGGGCATGGGCGGTTTTTCATATTCTTGTCATTGTGCTTCAGGCTTTTATTTTTATGACTCTAACAATAATTTATATGGATGGGGCTTATCGAAAACACTAATCAAATAAATAACAACAACTAACAACAACTATTAATTATTAACTCAAATATAAACTAAAGGAGAAATTATGGAAGAAGCAGCACAAGCAGTACAAGCAGTACAACAAGTAGGAGAAATCGTAACAGCAAATGGGGGAATGCGAGAGTTGCTTTATTTGTCTGTGGCAATTTTGCTCGGGTTATCTGCACTCGGAGTAGCTATTGGAGTAGCGTTATTGGGCTCCAAATTTTTAGAAGGCATCGCTCGGCAACCTGAGTTGCTCCCAATTTTACGAACGAATTTTTTTATCGTGATAGGTCTTTTGGACGCGTTGCCGATGATCGGAGTTGGAATTTCTTTGTACATGCTTTTTACTTTGTAAACTCAATAATAAGTCAATACAAACACAGCTCTACTTAGTACTATGAATATAAATCTTACACTCATCGGGCAGTCAATCAGCTTTCTGTTGTTCACTTGGTTCTGTTGGAAGATGGTATGGCCTAATTTCGCTCAGTTACTTCAACAAAGACAACACGCTATTGAAGCAGGTATTAAAGCAGCTGAGCAAGGTCATCGTACGTATCAAGAGTCACAATTAAAAGCCGAAAAAGAAATCGCTCTTGCTAAACAAAAAGCAAACGAATTATTACAGTTTGCAAGGCAGAATGCTACTCATATTGAAGAACAAGCCAAACTTCACGCATCACAAGAGTCAGCTAGAATTATTACTCTGGCTCGTTCAGAAGCAGAGCTAATGCGCGAGCAGCTAATGAATGATTTACGAGGAGAAGTTGGTGAGCTCGCGGTGCAGATTGCAGAAAAAATTATTCAAGAAAAAGTTAACGCAAAACTTCACAACAAACTAATACAAGATTTAGTTCAACAATTGAAATAGTACCAAATAAACATGGCAGAAAATAAATATGAAAGATAAAACAGATATAATTCCCACTACAGAACAAGATAAACAAAACCTAAAGTTAATGTCTGACCGTAATCACACAATGCTCTATGGGAACATTGCCCTCCCTTATGCTCGGGCAATATATGATATTGCCGCCGAAGCAGATAGTTTTGATGTTTGGAGTGAGGAGCTGGGTCTTGTAGTGCATGTTGCGAGCGAGCCTCCAGTGCGTCGTTTACTTGAGAACCCTTTGATTCCTAGGCATGATATTGTCAATTTTTTTGTAAAGGTATGTCAGGATAATATTTCCATTGAGCTCAAGAACTTTCTTTTTCTACTTGCAGATAATAACAGACTACAGCATATTGTTAGAATTGCCATCGAATTTGAACGTATGAAGCGAGGTAGAGTTGGGTCAGTGCCTTTTGAAATCAATACTGCTTTTCCACTTACTGAATCACAAAAGAATCTGATAGCTAGTCGAATCTACTCTGTTTTTAATAAAAAACCTATCTTGACTGAAGTTATTGATCCCCTTTTAGGTGCAGGAATTGTTATCAAAGGCAAGGATAATGATATTCTCATTGATGGTAGTTTAAAGAAAAGAATCAAAGAAACTGCAAAAAAATTAAAGAATAAGAAAAGTTCCAAAAGAAAATAATGACTCTAGCAAAACAGGAGAAGTAATGAAGCAATTAAAAGCAACTGAAATCAGTAAGCTGATTAAAAAACAAATAGAAGACCTAGAGTTTAAGTCAGAAGTAAAAACGGTAGGCATGGTCATCGGTGTATCAGATGGTATCGTGAGGATATATGGTTTACAACAGGTCATGCAAGGTGAAATGTTGCTCTTTGAAGGAGGAGAAATTGGATTGGCACTTAATCTGGATAGGGATAGTGTTGGTGCGGTTATCTTGGGAGATTATTTACAAGTTGTTGAAGGACAGACTGTTACCTGCACTGGTAAAATTCTTCAAGTGCCAGTGGGTGAAGAACTACTCGGCCGAGTAGTTAATATCTTGGGTGAACCTATTGATGGCAAAGGAGAAATTGCTACTAAAAAAACTTCCCCGATAGAAAAAGTTGCCCCTGGGGTAATCAGCAGAAAATCGGTTAATCAGCCCATGCAAACTGGAATTAAGGCAATTGACGCGATGGTACCAATTGGACGGGGACAGAGAGAGCTCATTATTGGTGATCGTCAAACCGGTAAAACTGCCATTGCAGTAGATACGATTATTAATCAAAAAAATACAGGTGTGTTTTGTGTTTATGTTGCTATCGGTCAGAAACTATCCTCAGTTAATCAAGTAGTAAAAAAATTAGAAGAACATGACGCTCTCAAGCACACAATTATTGTTAGTGCTTCAGCATCTGAATCAGCGGCCTTGCAATTTCTAGCCCCCTATAGCGGTTGTGCCATGGGTGAATATTTCATGGATTCTGGCAGGGATGCGCTTATTATTTTTGATGATCTTACTAAACAAGCCTGGGCTTATCGACAGGTTTCCTTGCTTCTGCGCAGACCTCCTGGGCGTGAAGCCTATCCGGGCGATGTCTTTTATTTACACTCGCGTTTATTAGAACGCGCCGCTCGTGTCAATGAAGATTATTTAGAAAAAATTAGCCAAGGTACGATTAAAGGAAAAACTGGATCACTTACCGCTCTTCCAATTATTGAAACTCAGGCTGGAGATATCTCTGCGTTTGTTCCAACTAATGTTATATCTATTACTGACGGCCAAATATTTTTAGAAACTGATTTATTTAATTCTAATATCAGGCCAGCAATTAATGCAGGGTCTTCTGTCTCTCGTGTGGGCGGAGCTGCACAAACCCCAATTATTAAAAAACTTGGAGGTGGAGTTCGCTTAGCTTTAGCGCAGTATCGAGAATTAGCGGCATTTTCTCAGTTCGCTTCAGATCTAGATGAAGCAACCCGAAAACAACTTCAACGCGGGCAACGAGTTACCGAACTTATGAAACAGAAACAGTACCAGCCACTCAGTGTAGCACTCATGGCCTTCTCACTTTTTGCAGTGGAACGCAACTACCTGGATGATGTAGCTTTAGAAAAAGTTGTTGATTTTGAACATGCGTTACATGGATATCTAGAAACTAATCAAGATCAACTTTTAAGCGAAATTAATAACAATCCTATTTTTGATAAAACTGTTGAAGATAAAATGCATTTGGTTCTAAAATCTTTCAAACAAAAATGGGTATAAAAATAATCTTAGTTAACTAAGGGTCTACTATGGCAGGCGGAAAAGAAATCAGAACCAAAATCAAAAGCGTTAAGAATACGCAAAAGATTACCAAGGCAATGGAAATGGTAGCGGCCAGCAAGATGAGTAAAGCCCAGCTTCGTATGTCAATGGCTCGACCTTTTGCAGAAAAAATAAAGGAAGTTGCTATACATATCTCAACGGCCAATCCCGAATATAAACATCCGTTTCTCAGCCATAAGAAAACTGTCAGTAATAAAATTGGCATAATCCTCATGTCTACAGATCGAGGATTGTGTGGTGGTTTAAATAGTAATCTATTTAGAAATCTTTTTAAGTTTACCCAAGCCCTCCATCTAAATACTTCAGACTGCCATGTTGCGGTGATTGGTAATAAAGGTGGTGCGGTATGCAGAAGACTTGGGATGCAAGTTAATGCTCAAGTTACTGGGCTTGGCGATATCCCTGATCCTGAAAAAATAGTTGGATTAGTGCACAGCATAAGTGATTTATTTGTTCAAGAAAAAGTGGATAGGGTGTATCTCGCTAGTAATAAATTTACCAATACCGTAAGTCAAACGCCATGGATTCGCACCTTACTTCCTTTCACGTTGTTACATGATAGCGAGAGTGGTAGTGTTGCAAACCCTCAATTAGCTTCTAAGTTACCTTGGGATTATATTTATGAACCTAAAGCGAAAAATATATTAGCAATGCTAATGCCTATGTATCTTCGCTCCATAGTTTACCAAGCGCTGTTAGAGAATATTAGTTGTGAGATGGCCTCTAGGATGGTCGCCATGAAAAACGCCACAGACAATGCAAAGTCTCTCATTGAAGAATTGCAACTTAAATATAACAAAATACGACAGGCAAGTATTACCCAAGAAATTTCAGAAATTGTAGCAGGAGCATCTGCCGTTTAACATAAAAAGGAAGGATTAACAACCATGAAGGCAATCAAAAAAAATAATAAACCAGTAGCACAAAAAAAATCCATCGGTAGCAATCAAGGAGAAATCATTAGTATTATTGGTGCAGTTCTTGATGTTAAATTTGATACTGATCATGTGCCCCATGTTTATGATGCGCTTAGCGTAGATGATACTGATTTAATTTTAGAAACCCAACAGCAACTCGGTGATGGCATTGTGCGATGTATTGCTATGGGAGTCACAGATGGATTAAGAAGGAGCATGAAGGTTACAAATACCAAAAATCCTATTCAAGTACCTGTAGGTAAGGCTACACTTGGTAGAATTATGGATGTGTTAGGTAGACCTATTGATGAGCTTGGGCCGATTAAAACTCAAGATCGCTTACCAATTCATAGAAAAGCACCAGTGTTTACTGATCTAGCGCCCAGTACAGACCTCTTAGAAACTGGCATTAAGGTAATTGATTTGATTATGCCAATTGCAAAAGGTGGCAAAGTAGGTTTATTTGGTGGTGCTGGAGTTGGAAAAACAGTTACCCTGCTTGAATTGATAAGAAATATTGCTATAGAGCATTCTGGCTACTCTGTTTTTGCCGGAGTGGGAGAACGAACCCGTGAAGGTAATGACTTCTACCATGAAATGAAAGATTCCAATGTGTTAGATAAAGTCTCACTCGTCTATGGGCAGATGAATGAACCTGCTGGCAATAGACTGCGTGTCGCGCTCTCTGGGCTAACCATGGCAGAATATTTTAGAGATGAAGGCAGAGATGTACTTATGTTTATAGATAATATTTACCGTTATACCTTAGCCGGAACCGAAGTCTCGGCACTGCTTGGAAGAATGCCATCTGCGGTTGGCTATCAACCCACCCTTGCTGAAGAAATGGGTGTGTTGCAGGAAAGAATTACTTCTACTAAAACTGGGTCCATTACATCATTTCAAGCTGTCTATGTTCCCGCTGATGATCTCACCGATCCATCTCCTGCCACTTCTTTTGCTCATTTAGATGCAACGTTGGTTCTCTCTAGACAGATTGCTGAACTAGGTATTTATCCTGCAGTTGATCCGTTAGATTCAACTTCGCGTTTACTTGACCCCAATATTGTTGGAACAGATCATTATCAAACTGCAAGACAAGTGCAGGGTACTCTACAACGCTACAAAGAACTCAAGGATATAATTGCCATCCTTGGTATGGATGAGCTCTCAGAAGTAGATAGAAATACAGTCGCTCGGGCACGAAAAATTCAAAGATTTTTATCCCAACCATTTAATGTTGCAGAAACTTTCACCGGCCAGCCTGGCAAGTATGTCTCGCTTAAGGATACTATTTCAGGATTTAATAAAATTGTTCAAGGTGAATTAGACCACTTACCAGAACAAGCATTTTATATGGTTGGAACTATAGAAGAAGCTATAGAAAAAGCAAAAACGATTGCCTAATTAAATAATGAGCAAACTACAAGTTTCAGTTGTTTCAACCCAAGGTATTAGCTATCAAGGAGTTGCAGATACAGTAGTGGCAAATGGTACTTTAGGTGAATTAGGTATAATAAGTGGGCATACTCCATTACTTACCTCTCTCAAACCTGGGCCGATTCGCGTGCTGAATGATCAAGATGAGCACACCTATTATGTTAGTGGAGGTGTTTTAGAAATTTCTCACAACCAAGTAACCATCCTTGCTGACACTTCAATCTCAGCTAAAGACCTTTTAGAGCATGAAATTCAAAAAGCAAGGGAAAATGCTAAAAATCTTATGGCACAAAAACTCAGCAATGAAGAATACGCTAAAGCTAAAGCAGAATTAGTAAACACCGCCGCGCAACTTGCCACTCTGCGTGCATTACGTAAACTTAAATAATTGGAATGGTAATAGTTACGGAAGTGAATGAAGTTTCATTTCTGATACTTATTCCACTACCTTCACCATAGGCAAGTCTTAGTCGTTCTTTGATATTGCCAAGTGCAAATTGGTTGCCACTAGTGGATTTGGGTATATTATTACTGACACGCACTTCATTTCTCACCTCTACTATCAATCGTCCTTTGGTTATTGAGCTGTGGATGGAGACTTTTCCACCCGATACTGATGGCTCAATCCCATGCTGAATTGCATTTTCCACTATTGGCTGTAAGATAAATGCAATTAACCCAATTTTTTTATGGTCCTCTGCAACTTCTATGACGATCTGCAATCTATCTTGCAAACGAATTTTTTCTAAAAATAAATATCGTTGCACTAACTCTAGTTCAGTGCCTAGGGTCTCCTTTTCAGATGGATTGAACGAAGAGCGAAATAGTTCGCTCATGGCATAGACCATTTCAGTTGCGACTTTGGGTTTGTTCAAGATCATTTCATTTAAACTATTTAAGCAATTAAACAAAAAGTGAGGCTGAATTCTCGTTTGCAATGATTGGAGGCGGACATTTTGACTAATCTTGATATGTTCTTCCCAAAGACACCGTAGATAGAGTGCACGGAGCATAATGCTCACTGCGATTCCAGTAATTATTGTATAAGTAAAAATATCAAACCAAATCCCGTCATCTAAGAATGCAAACAGGTAATAAGTAACCCACACACTTATCGCAGTAACTAAGCTACAGGTCACATAGACAATTAGACACTGGCTTAGTAATGTGCCTGAACGAAGATGGTTAGATTGCATGCACAATAACCAGCAAGAAAGCACTACCACCGTTACATAAGTAAAGAGCGTGACTGATAGCCTGCTCCAGAAAATCTCGCTTCCTCCACTAAGCACGACTAGAAAAGCAACTAAGCCAGATGTTAATAATAGAGGAAACAAGACTCCGTATGAGCAAAAATTAGGAAATCGCAATCGAAAAGAAGTAACTTCAGCTACCACATTAACATTATAACCTGTCGTATTGTTATATAATAATGAAAATCAATGTATATTTCAAAGATAAGGATTGGAGTTATAATTAGTTTCTTGGCGTTTACTTTAACTACAAGCTACGCCGACTCACCCTATGCTCAGTTTAGTTTTTTATCTAATGCTGAGTCATTTGATTTTAAGAATAGTTTTATTAACCCAGATTCGGGAAATTCCAGGTTTACTAAGTTTATCAATTTAGAAAATAGAGAAAGTGCTTTTGGGTTTTCTTTTGGTTTTGGAGAATTTATAGGCAATACTTCTCGTTTTGAATGGAATCTAGAGTATTTTCCTACTAATGATAATTTGTTTAATAGTGAAGGGGATATTACTTTATCTTGGGGAGATCTTGCTGGTCCTACCTACAATGCCAAAGTTGGTTTTTCCAGAACTAGCACGACCTTTAATTTCACTATGGGTTTAAGCGATGATCCTGAGTTTCTCCCTTATATTATGCTTGGCACTGGTATATCTGTGCTACTTGCCACACCTACGAAAAATAATATAGTGCCAAAGTCTATTATTGACGCAGCTAAATTTACTTTTTATACCATTAATTTTGGAGTAGGCATAGAAGGAACTATTGATGAATATTGGACGATGGATATTGGATATAGAGTTCAGCAATCTTTTTATTCAATTGGAGCTACTTTCAATCAAAGCGTTAATGTGAGCATTAATAAATACAACAATTCAGGATTTTATTTGACTTTTCGACGAACCTTTGATAGAAGGTAATCAAAAGCAGCTGTAATACTGTATACTATAAAAAAAGTAATGAACTTACGTACGATCTTTTTTGCTTGGCTTGATAATTCTATTAAAGAAAAAGAATATAGTGAAACACAAACAGAATTAAAAGATTCCATTGATTGGATTAGAGTGGTTCCTTTTATTATTTTACATGTATCGGCACTTACCGTCTTTGTGGTGGGATTTAGCTGGCCTGCTTTTTTTGCATTTATTTTAATGTTTAGTCTTCGTGCTTTTACTCTGACGGCATTTTACCATCGTTATTTTTCCCATAAAACATTTAAGACTAGTAGGGTCGTACAGTTTATTTTTGCGTTCATTGGCGCCACTGCAGTGCAACGCGGTCCGCTGTGGTGGGCGTCACACCACCGAAAACATCATGTTGTCTCTGATACTAAAGATGACTGTCATTCACCAATCAGTAACAGTTTATTCTGGAGTCACTGTGGGTGGTTTTTATCTAAAAAAAATTTCTCCACGGATTATAATTTAATTAAAGATTTTTGTAAATTTCCAGAGATTAAATTTATTGACCGTTTTGATATTATCGCACCTTTATTATTAGCTATTGTATTGTATGTAATTGGTGAAAGTTTTTTTAATGCGGGGTGGCAGTTTTTGGTTTGGGGCTTTGTTCTCTCCACTTTATTTTTATACCATGTAACCTTTTCGGTTAACTCTATCTCTCATTTATGGGGAACAAGACGATACGTAACCAAAGATTTTAGTAGAAATAATCTCCTCGTTGCAATATTGGCCTTTGGAGAGGGATGGCATAATAACCATCATTATTATCCAGCTTCTACCAGGCAAGGCTTTTATTGGTGGGAGATTGATATGTCTTTTTATATTTTGACATTCTTATCTTGGTTTGGTATCGTGTGGGACATTCAAACTATCCCTAAAAAATTGCGCGAAAGCAATAAACGAAGTTAATTTCAAACTATGAAGGTCGCCATAATTGGATCTGGTATTTCAGGATTAATGCTTGCCCATTTACTCCACAAAGATCACAGCATTACTATTTATGAAAAAGAAAATCGTATTGGTGGGCATGCACACACTCAAGATGTTACAGTAAATGGCAATACCGTTTCAGTAGATACTGGATTTATTGTTTATAACCAAACTACCTACCCATTGTTTACTGCGTTGCTTTCCAATCTTCAAGTGCCGAGTGCGAAAAGCACTATGAGCTTTAGTGTGTTTTCGCGTAAGGAAAATTTTGAATATTGTGGTTCAAATCTAGCTACGTTATTTTCACAGAAAAAAAACCTATTAAATAAAGAGTTTCTTTGCATGCTCTATGAGATAATAAAATTTAATCGCCAAAGTAAACGATTGGTATCAACACATGCTGATCTTCCCTTGCAAGATTTTCTAAGAGAATACAGATATTCAGATTATTTTATCTCAAAATATTTATTTCCTATGTGCTCTGCGATTTGGTCTACCGATTTAGCAACCATTGGTACCTATTCAACTTCTTTTGTAGTTAATTTTTTTCATAATCATGGATTATTATCATTACATAGCCGGCCACAATGGTTAACTATTCCCAACGGGTCTAAAAATTATATTAACACTTTAATTAAACCTTTTGAGAGTTCTTTTCGGTTGTCTAGCCACATCACTACTATTCAACGAGATGACGGTGGAGTGATTATTAATACTAACGATGGTGCAAATCGTTATGACTATCTTTTTTTCGCATGCCCAAGCGATCAGGCTCTGGCACTACTTGCCTCACCCACTACTCGCGAAATTGAAATTTTATCTGCGATTAAATTTCAAACTAATACTGCTACACTGCATACTGATAAAAATCTTATGCCAGTTAATAAAAATAATTGGGCAGCTTGGAATTATAATATTGATAGCGCACGTCAAGTATCAGTTACCTATCATATGAATCAGTTACAACCATTAGCTACCACTCAGCCTCTTTTTGTCAGTTTAAATTGCTCGAATGTTATTAAGCCCGAATTAATAATATCAACTACACAGTACACACACCCATTGCTTACCCTTGATGCGATGCACGCAGTTAGTAGGAGAGATGAAATATCTGGACCTAATCGTACCTATTATGCTGGAGCATATTGGGGAAATGGGTTTCATGAGGATGGTGTTCGTAGCGCATACCAGGCTGTCAATTCATTCACTCGTTCAAAGTAATCATGCATCAGTTATTTCAAGGCCGCATTGTACATAATCGCCTTATCCCTACACCCCATTCATTTTCTTACCACATAGCTTTGTTTTATTTTGACTTACAAAGATTAGACACTGCATTTAGTAAAGTTAAATTCTATGGAGTTAATACTGCAGCATTAGCAAGCTTCCAACGAAAAGATTATTATGGAGATCCTGATATTCCCCTGATAAAAGAAATTCAATCATTGGTTAAGGAGCGCACCGGTATGTCTTCATGTTTATCGGAAAAATTAAAAATATTTTTACTTACCTCAATCCGTACTTTTGGTTTTTGCTTTAATCCAGTTAGTTTTTATTTCTGTTATGATGAGGCAAATCAATTACAGGCTTTGGTTGCAGATGTAACCAATACCCCATGGCACAAACGATATGCCTATGTGTTAGATTGTCGTATCGGGCAGGAAAAGGGTGTCTATAGATTTACCTGTGATAAGAATTTCCATGTTTCACCCTTCATGAGTATGGATATGCAATATGAGTGGCTAGTTACCAAAAATCACGACTCCATTACTATTCAAATGCATCTATCTCAACAGTCTCTAGCTGTCTTTTCTGCTTCATTACATCTATATGAAATTACTTTGACTAATGCCCAGCTATATAAAAAACTTTTTTTACATATCCCTATCGCAATTAAAACTGTTGTGTTAATCTATGTTAATGCTATGGTATTATTCTTGAAGCGAGTACCGTTCTATTCCTATCCAAAATGAAACCCACTCTATTTGAGTCGCTATGTCGTGCGCTGGTGTATCGTAGATTGGCGTCAGTTCAATATGGCACATTGCATGTGCATGAAGGGGAAATAACCACGACATTTGTTGGCAAGCTCGTCGCTCCTGGTCAGAATTATATTGCTGAAATTACTGTATTTGATTGTAGTTTTTATATTGATGCATTGGTTCGGGGCAGTATTGGGGTGGCAGAGTCATATATGAAACAACACTGGCAAAGTAAGGACATGGTAATGCTCATTCAATGGACAATCGTTAATCAGACCACACTTAACAAACTTGAATTATTTTCAAAGTATTTTGCGCAACCAATACTGCTACTCGGACATTTTTTGAGACGAAATACTAAACGAACCAGTAAGTCCAATATTGCCAAACATTATGATTTAGGCAATGACTTTTTTAAATTATTTTTAGATGAATCAATGATGTATTCATCAGCAATTTTTAAAAATCCGCAAAGTACCTTGTTAGAAGCAACCTATACTAAACTTGAGTTAATTTGTGAGAAATTAGCGTTGACCAAAAACGATTCAGTCTTGGAAATTGGCACTGGCTGGGGAGGGTTTGCTATGTATGCAGTTAAGCGCTACGGATGCAAAGTTACTACCACTACTATTTCAGAAAATCAGTATCACTATGTACAAAAACTAATCGCTAAGGAAAACCTGAGCGATTCTATTACTCTGCTTAAAACCGATTATAGAAATCTTAGTGGCAGTTACAACAAAATAGTTTCAATTGAAATGCTTGAAGCAGTTGGACATCAGTATTTTGACATCTATTTGAGCATTATTTCTGAGTTGCTCAAACCCAAGGGATTGGCATTGATTCAAACTATTACGATTAAAGAGCAGAATTATCAATCTTCGCTACGATCAGTGGACTTTATTCAGAAATATATATTTCCTGGTGGGTGTTTGCCTTCGCTTACCGCGCTGATGCAGAGCATGGTGCGCTCTACTGATTTGTCAGTGGAAGATATTGAAAATATTGGAAAGCACTACGCCAAGACTTTGTATCATTGGCGAAAAAACTACTTACAACAGTTGGATCAAGTCCGTGCGCTAGGGTGCACAAATTCATTTATCAATATGTGGGAATTTTATTTTTGTTATTGTGAAGCAGGATTTTTAGAAAAGGAAATACTTGATTATCAAATTCTTCTCTCTAAGCCATAATTAGCTATGAGAGGCTTTTATGCCATAAAATAGACTTATGAGATACTGGGTAGTGCTTTGTGGCGCATTGTCTTGGGGGTTAGGCCTTGGAGAAAGCGAAAAACTAATAACTATTGCGCAAGGGCAAGTTGGTTTTATTCCATTGCCTGAAAATGCCAGAACAGCTACCTATTACGATAAGAGAGTTACCGTTGTTTCAGATAATAATGGAAGCACTGCAATACTTGGCGTTCCTCTAAATAACAAACCTGTAGTTGAGGAGCTTAGACTTTTTGATGCAGAGGACCAGCCCCTATCTTCAATAAAATTTCAAGTTATAGAAAAAAACTATGGCATTGATTATTTAACTATAACAAATAAACGCTTCGCAGATCCAACTGATGAAGATTTAATTAGAGCAAAAAAAGAACAAGAACTTATCTTCTCAATTATTTCAAAATGGGAAGATGGTATGCCTGCAATTCGGTTATCACTTCCTGCTGAAGGGAAAAAATCAGGGCAATATGGCACTAGACGAGTGATCAATAGAGTCGAGCGTAGTCCGCATAAAGGTTTAGATATAGCTAATGTGGAGGGCACGCAGTTGTATGCTCCTGCAGATAGCACTGTGGTGTATGCTGGGGATATGTTTTACACAGGGAATACGGTAATATTGGCACATGGTCAATCGCTTTATACACTTTATGGACATTTGCAATCTATTGAAGTGCAGGAAAATGCTATTATTAAAAAAGGGCAATTGTTTGGTACTATGGGTATGACTGGAAGAGTTACTGGAAGTCATGTGCATATTTCATTGTACCTTAACCAAGTAAGTGTTGACCCGCTTTTATTGTTTAAGTGATAAAAAGGTATCTATAATTGCATCATCACTAACCCCATCAGTGAGAAGAATCTTTTTCCAGCCAAACGCAAGTGCTTGCTCACCAATTCTTGAGCTGACACATATAGCTGGAAGAAAAGTCAAGTTAGGAAACTGAATAGAGCATTGTCGTGCGCTTGTTACCGAAACAAATGAAATCGCTTTTGGTTGAAGAGAGGAAACCATAGCACTGACTTTACTGCGAAGCTCATCGGAAGCTTCTTGAGGTACCCGTCTATAAAGCTCAATCGTGATGGGGAAAATGTCCAAGGATTGAAAAAAATCACTCGCGGTGGTGAGTCCTTCATGCCCAGTAGCAATAATGATAGTAGATTGAGCTAACTGGGAAATACCAATAGTTGCAACAAGTGCACTGGTGAGACTTTCGCTTGAGTTAGGTGGTGGTGCGACTAATGTTACTGGGATATGAAATTGCCTGACAACCCGAGCGGTGCTCTCTCCTATGGTGGCGATCTTACAATGTGAATTTGGAATAAACTGTGAGAACAATATTTGTGCGGCGTTGCTAGAAAAAACTATAATCCAATCTGCTTGGATGAGTGCCTTTCTATTACTATTTGATAAGAGCGCGTCTAGGTCTGGCACAATGGCAACCAAGGGCAGATTGATTGCTTGAATCCCTAATGAAAGTAACCTACGCTTTGTTTTTGATTTCAAATCAGTGGTATGCCCGGCGCGAGTAAAAAAAATCCCTCCGTTATACATGAGAATTTGCTAAAAAATTTTTTGCTTTCTGAATCAAAGATTTTGCCCCTAAAGAGTGTAAGGTAATGAGATGTGAGTCAAGGTCATTTGATTCTTGACTAGTTCTAATCGTTGAGGTGTGCGTGAAAGAATCATGGTTGTCAAGATCTCCAATGTAAGTACTCAAAGAAAATAAATCAGGGCTAATCATGCTTGCATAAATTCCAATAGGGGCAAGACAGTCACCTTCTAGGTTTTTATTAATATACTCTTCATAATTATATGCTTTAACGGTATCAGGGTCCTGCAGAGGGATGATAAGTGCTTTAATAGAAGAGTCATCAAGGCGAGTTTCAATTGCTATGATGCCTTGACCTGGTGAGGGAATATGGTTCTCTAAGGGAAGGGGATGGGTGCAAAGTGATAAGGACAATCTATTTATGCCAGCTTGAGCGAGAGTAATGGCGTCTACTTGTTTTTTATCTAATTGGGCTAACCGAGTGCCAAGATTACCACGAATCGGTACTACGGTAGCGTTAGGAAAACTTTTTTTTAATTGGGTTTGCCGTCGTAAACTACTGGTACCTATTTTACAATCGGAAAAGAAGATTTGAGAAGTTGTTGCTAGTGGAGTAACTAAGACATCATATGATGCTTCTCGCTTTAGTGCTGAGGTAACAAAAAAATCTTTTCTAGTGTACATGGGTACATCTTTCATAGAATGCACGGCTAGATCGGCCTGACCAGACGCGAGCGAATTCTCTAATTCCTTCGTGAAAAGACCTTTGCCACCCCCAGCGTTGAGTTGTAAACTGAGATTCTTATCACCTTCACTTACCATGGGAAGGATCTCGATTTGTAGTTCTGGATGGTGCGCTAGCAAGGCTTCGCTAATAGCTTTGGTTTGGGCCAATGCCAGAGGGCTTGCTCTAGTTGCGATGGTGATTGATTTTTTCATGTGCGAGTAATTGGGTAAAGAATTCTTTTACCTCATGCCATTGCTGTCTGCTCACGGCAAATTTTGATGGGTGATCTTTAATATTAACAAAGTGTCCAAATTCGTTAGATTCTAATGAGCGTATCTTGCTTTTATTAACTAAACAATTTCTATGAATCCGTAGAAAAACATTGGCGAATTGCTCTTCAATGTCTTTGAGGGTGTAGTTGGTTGGGTACGAAGTTTGACTGGTGATAATCCAGCATTGCTTATCTTCGCTATGACAAGCAAATACTTCATGTATGGGCATACGCAAAATTACTTTTTCTCCTTTTCCATCAACATAATCAATAATAAAAGAATCATTTTGAGTATAGTTGGGATCTTGGCCTCGGTGGGTGCGGGTTACAGTTTTTAATACTTCCGAGAGTTGTTTTGGGTTGATGGGCTTAAGCAGATAACCCACGGCTGGAAAAGTAAAGGCACGCAAAGCAAAATTACTATAGGCGGTGGTGTAAATTATAGCTGGTGGGTTGTTTAATAATTTAATACGATCGCTTAGGGCAATTCCATCCATACCAGGAATTTTAATATCTAAAAGTACAAGCTGATATTGATTTTTTTCCAATAAGGCTAGCGCTTGAATACCATCACTTGCTTGTTCAATAATAAATTCTGGGTCATATTCAAGCAACAAGGATTTGAGTCTTTTTCTTGAGAGTGGCTCATCTTCAACTAAAAGTATTGATAGTAGTGGCATTATTAATATATTTTAACCTTGTGATAAAATGGCAGTATGAATCCAATAAAATCTATTTTACTGTTATTTATTTATATGGGGGTATGTCAAATGGCGCTATCTGAAGTGGTGGTTAAAACAGTTACCTATGAACATGAAGGTAAGGCTTTTAAGGGCTCGTTAGTTTATAACGAAAGTGTTGATAAAAAACGACCAGGGATTTTAGTGCTCCATGAGTGGTGGGGAATAACTCCAGAACTCATAGACAAAGCTAAGCGACTTGCTAATGATGGCTATGTCGCGTTTGTTGCTGATTTGTATGGAGACGCCAAGACTGCCGATCATCCCGAGGAGGCAGGAAAATTAATGGGTGAGTTAACCAGCAATAAGTTTGCTTGGAGAGCTCGGGCATTAGCTTCCCTAGTTGCTTTTAAAAAACAGCCCATAGTTGATCCAAAACAAATTGCCGCTATTGGATTTTGTTTAGGCGGTAATACTGCTCTTAACATGGTGTACGCCAGACATGATATTGTTGCTGCAGTTGCGTTCCATAGTACCTTAGCTTTACCTGACTCAGATGATGACTTGAAAGGAATAACGACTAAGATTTTAGCACTACAGGGTGCTCAGGATCCATTTGTACCCAAAGGCGGAATCGAAAAATTCACTACTGAGCTTGGTGCTACTGGACTTGATTGGCAGTTGAACTTATATCCTGCCGAGCATGCGTTTACAAATCCCAAGGCTGATAGCAAAAAAATCCCTGGGATTAAATATAATGCTAAAGTGTATGAGCAATCTTGGGTCGCTATGCACGCCATGTTTTCGCAAATTTTTAACTAACCATAAAACTGAGAAACTATCTATGAAAAAAGCTTTATTAAGCGGCACTACAAAGGCGAGCTTACGAAGCAGATTTGCTAATGATTTAGATAGTCGAGCTCTATCTTTTTCTAGTAGCTTAGATATTGACAAAACTATTGCTTTACACGATGTGCGCGCTTCTATTGCCCACGCCACTATGCTTGGGGCGTGTAAAATTATTACTTTAAAAGATAGCAAGCAACTGGTACAAGGGTTAAAGCAAATTGAAACTCAGATGCTTCACGGGGAATTTGTTTGGGAATCAGAATTCGAAGATGTCCATATGCTAGTTGAGCATAGATTAACGCAGCTGGTTGGTCCGGTCGGAGAACGATTACATACTGCACGCTCGAGAAATGATCAAACCGTTACTGCAACTAGACTTTGGCTCAGAGAATGTTTAGATTTTACTAAAGCAGAACTTATTGAATTTGCCAAGGCATTGCTAGATCAGGCTAGATTAGAAGCCTCTACTCCAATGCCCGGACTAACCCATTTGCAATTTGCCCAACCAGTAACCTTAGGGCATTTGTTTTTAGCTTGGTTTGAGATGTGCATCAGAGATCTTGAGCGATTACAAGAGACCAGAAAGCGAGTTAATGTTATGCCGTTAGGAAGTGGTGCTTTAGCGGGTGTAAGTTTTCCCATCAATAGAAAAATGACTGCTAAACAATTATTTTTCTCAGAAATTTCTGAAAACTCACTTGACGGTGTCAGCGATCGTGATTTTGTTATTGAAGCTGTTTCAGTGGCCGCATTGGGTATGATGCATCTTTCTAGAATCTGTGAAGACATCATCCTTTTTTCCTCTACCCCATTTAAATTTTTTGAAGTAAGCGAAACTTTTGCAACTGGCTCATCAATGATGCCTCAGAAAAAAAATCCAGATATTGCAGAATTGGTGCGAGGTAAAAGTGGCATGGTGGCAGGAAATTGGGTCGCGTTATTTACTCTTATGAAGGCGCAGAGTCTAACCTATAATCGCGACAACCAGCATGATAAAAAATCACTATTTGAAGCATTTGAGATCTGGAATTCATCGTTATCAGTTTGTACACCGATGGTGCGATTACTTTTATTTAATCGTGAACGCATGCTACATGCCTGTGAACAAGGGTTTCTTAATGCCACTGATGTTGCTGACTATCTTGTTACAAAAGGCTTACCTTTTAGAAGTGCGTATCAAATCGCAGCGCAACTTGTTCGCGAATGTGAATTTAAAAAATGCACCTTAACCGAGTTGCCTCTCGAAATCTATAAAGCTAATAGCGAGCTTTTTCAGCAAGATATATATTCTAGAATATCTCTGCATGGCTCTCTCAACGCAAGAATTAGTTATGGTGGCACCGCGCCAGTTCGGGTAAAAGAAGCCATCATACGAGCAAAAAAAAGACTATCCCAGATAGTAAAAGCAAAGTAACACTCGTATGAGACTGCGCAAAGGTAAACTGATTTTCAGTGCCTCTGATTTAGTTGACGCTACCTCATGCCCTACTTTGTTTGAGTATAAAATTCTTAATGCTCGTCGTGAGGCTAGTGCTCCAGTGCTTCCATCCTCTAATCATCAATCTTCGTTAGTGATTAAAAAAGGTCTACTACATGAAAAAAAATATTACGCTTCCATGCAAACTAGTGGCGAGAGTTATCTTGATATTACTACACTAGCAACTAATATTGAGACAAAGGTTGAGAAAACTATTGATGCCATGCACAAAGGTATCGGTATTATTTATCAAGCAGAGTTTCAGATTGGTAATAAACATGGTATTGTGGATTTTCTTAAACGCATACCGGGCAACTCTAAGTTCGGGCCCTACCAATACGAAGTGTGGGATACTAAGTTTTCAAAAAAAGAAAAAGCCCAATATATCCTGCAACTGCTTTTTTATGCTTCTTTGGTAAGCGAGACCCAGCAACAGCCAGTAGAGCGAGTTGGGGTTGTATTTGGAGATGGTAAAGAGATCGCATATCCAACCAGAGATTTTGCATCATTGGTTAGACATCTTACCGATCACATGGAAGAGCTCAGCTGCGTTGTCGCCCAAACTTATCCATATGCTTGTGCCAAATGTCAAACCTGTCAATACCAAGCGTATTGCCAATCTCGTTGGCAAACGGATCAACATGTCGGTTTGGTGGCAGGCATACGGGTAAGTCAAATTAAAAAACTAAAAGAATATGAAATTACTACTTTGCAAGATCTTGCCGATTGCGAAGTTACCAACCGAATTGGAATTGATCCTTCGACATTACACCGTCTCAAAGAGCAAGCAAGATTACAAAACGTATTTCAAAAAACTGGCACACATACTGTTGAGCTCATTAGTATGGAAGAACATGCGCTCAACCAAAGCGTCTCAGGATTTCAGCGCTTACCTTCTCCTGATGCTTGTGATCTTTACCTTGATCTAGAAGGATTTCCATTTGAACGGCTCGATTACCTTTGGGGATTATATAAACGCGAACATGGTCAAATGGTCTACCAACATTGGTTTGCCCACGATAAAGAACAAGAACAGCAAGCGTTTAAAGAAATAGTTGCTACTATCCAAAGCGTCTTTGATGAAAACCCAAACGCTCACCTTTACCACTATGCACCATATGAAATAACCGCACTAAAACGATGTATGGGGACCTACGCAATGGCAGAGTCTGTTATTGATGATTGGCTACGCAAAGGAAAACTAATTGATCTTTATCAAGTTTTGCGAGAATCAATTCGTACTTCAGAAGCAGGCTATTCTTTAAAGTTGATTGAGCACTTTTATATGGGTAAGCGAGAAGAACAAATCACCGGTGGACTAGAAAGTGTAGAAATCTATGACCAGTATAGAGAGAGCGCTGATATTACTCTGTTAGAACAGATCAGAGCTTACAATGAAAGAGATGTCATTTCTACCTATAAGGCGCACCAATGGCTACTCTCACTAAAACCTGAAACCATACCATTTCGTCAATCAATTCCGGAGTCTTCTGATCAAGAAAAACCAAAGATCATCGCTTGGGAAGAGGAGCTTGCTTGGTTGATGGCAAGACTTAGAGAGCTACCTGAAAGAGGAAATAAACTTAATGAGTTTCTTGCCAATCTACTTGATTTTTATCGTCGTGAAGAAAAAGCTGATTGGTGGAGTTACTTTGAACGGATTTCTATGTCAAGTCAAGATCGTTTTGCTGACGCAGAATGTCTCGCTGGCGTGAAGATTAAAAAGACAACCCCAGTGAAAAGATCATTACGATATTCATGTTCCTTTCCGAGTCAAGAATGTACCCTTCATGCCAATGATTCTCTGGTTATTTTCCCAACTCAACCTGAGCAAAGGCCAATTAGTGTCACCAATTTATTTTTTGATCTTGAAACAAAAACTGTTGAGTTCACCGTAGGTTCGACCAGAGAGGTCCCTGAACAATTTGATCTAGGCAAAGGTACTCCTGTCAGTCATAAAAAATTATCTAAAAGGCTGGTAGAGTTTGTCGATCATCATTGTAATGCGCCTGCGACAAAGTATCATGCTACCTATGATATGCTTGCTCGGGCCATACCTAAAGTAACTCCCAGGTATCCAGATGGAAGGTTAGTTTCTGAAAAACCTACTGTAACTGAAATTACTACATTAGTAAACTCCCTAACCAATAGTTATCTAGTCATCCAAGGTCCGCCCGGTACTGGCAAAACTTATACTGGCGCAAGGCTGATTGTGGACTTACTTGCGAAAAAAAAACGCGTTGCGATCAGCGCCTTTAGTCATAAAGCAATAAATAATTTATTTAAATCAGTTGAAAAACTCTTGCAAGAACATTCAATGCAAGTGGCTGGTGTTAAAATTGAATCTAAAAACCTTGATGAGTTTCAAAGCGATTATTTTGAAACCCGTCCAAGTAGTTCAGGGTTAGATTCGTCTATTCAGTTAGTCGCTGGCACGGTCTGGGCGTTTAGTGATAGTAATTTTGATTTGCAATTTGATTATTTGTTCATTGATGAGGCTGGGCAAATGTCTATAGCTAATGCTATTGTGCTTTCGCTCATTGCAAATCAAGTAGTAATTCTCGGAGATCAAATGCAACTCTCCCAACCCTGCAAAGGCTCTCACCCGCCTCATACTGCAGATTCAGTGTTGAGCTATCTCCTTGAAGATAATAATACTATTCCACCAACTCACGGGGTATTTTTAAGTAATACCTATAGAATGCACCCTGAGCTTTGTAAGTTTATTTCAGATTCTATCTACGAAGGACGGTTGTCTAGTGATACTTCTACTAGCTTTCGTTATTTACAATCTAATTCTGTAACAGAAATTAAACCCTACGGAATAACTACTAGATATGTTGAGCATCAGAAATGTTCAGCAATGAGTATTGAAGAAGTTGAAGCAGTCAAACATATCTGCGGCTTGTTGCTACAACACAACTATATTGATAACGGTGAAAAAAAGCCTATTACCGCTCAAGATATTCTTGTGGTGACTCCTTATAATCTACAAGTGGCTGCCTTAAAAGCCGGTCTCGCTGGTTTTTTACCGCGTGAAAGAATTGGCACGATAGATAAATTTCAAGGCCAAGAAGCCCTGGTTTCAATTATTTCACTAGCCACTTCAAGCGCTGAATACCTTACACGTGATCTTGAGTTTTTGTATAGCCGTAATCGCATTAATGTTGCTTTAAGTAGAGCTAAATGTTTATCCATCGTAGTATGTAGCAAACAGCTACTCTACACGGTTGGAAATACCGTCGAAGATCTAGCGTTGGTTAATTTTCTTTGTGAAGTTGATGATTACGCCGCCGGCCAGTTAAAATAAATCCGTCAAACATATTACGTAAAAGCAAATAAATATTGACTCCACCTACCACTAGCTCAAGTGTTTGGAAAAAATATAATTCAATAGTATTTTGGTATGTGCCAACTAGATAGCGCACTACCAAAGCTGAAGGAATGAGTATTACAAAAGCCAATAATACCATAGTGCGCATTCGCGAAATTTTTCGCACCACAATAGCACTGGTGTTTTTTTTTGACAAGAAATATCCAGAGATACCAATTCCCATCATCGCAGGAATTAAGATGAATAATCCAGGATTGACTATAGCGAATTTTACTGTTATGAGTTGTTCATGAGATAAAAATAATTCAGCGATTACACTACTGCCTAAAAAAAGCAATAAACAAAGTAATGCTATTAATGCGCAGATAAGATGAATTATAACGAGCATGGATTATACTAATCCTAAGGTTGATAATGTTTGTAATCTTGCCTGAAGTAAAATTGCTTTCATTTGATCTGGATCGTGGTTCTGTAGGAGCAGGCCTGGTTTTGGGAAGTTGAAATCCATTAATCTTGAAATCCAAAAACGCAAAGCGGCTAAGCGCAACATATCTGGAAGCGAATTAAATTCACTGTTTTGAAGTTTTCTATGTTGTTCATAGCTTGAGATAAAAATCTGTACGAGGTGGGTTTTATATTGGTTTTCAACCACACACCAATCATTGATTGCAACTGCTAGATCATAAATCAAAGAAGCATGACAAGCGTAGTAGTAGTCAATAATTCCATTTAATTTATTTTCATGAAACAAAACATTGTCTTTAAATAGATCTGAATGTATGATTCCCTGTGGCAGCTGTGTTTGTTTAGTAGCTTGGTACGTATGTTCTTCTTGTATCAATTTAAATTCAGATTTAGGAATTACAACATGAAGTTTTGCAATACACTGCTCTCGCCATACGGTAGAGCGGCTATCTTGTCTTGTAAGCAAAAATGATTGCGTTGCGTTGTGAAATTTAGCAAGAGCAATGGCTACTTGCATAATATGCATAAGTTCAGGATGATCGATTGAGGCCCCACTGATGCGTTCGCTAATCACCAAAGCTTTTCCATGATACGAACTAATCGCCTGGTTTTTATTATTGTGGTAGTATTTTGGTGCAAGAAATTTATGTTCTTGCAAATGATTATTTAGTTTAATAAACCAATCACATTCAGAAAGTGGAAACTGCTCAATAATCGTTAATACGCACCTATGTGTAGAGGTGATGAGAAAATAATTAGAATTTTCTATTCCGCCAGTTATGCCTCGTATATCTACTAAAGAACCTAGACTATAATCTAGTAGTAATTTTTGAACAGTATCATTATCTATCGTTGTGTAAACTGACATGCTTTACCATAATCCTAAACAGTTATTATACAATGTGCTACTATATCTATAGCTACACAAAGCTGATCCAGTTCTATGACAAAACAGATAATTTTAGTTGATGGGCATTCATATGTATATCGATCTTGGTATGCGATTAGTAATATGAGCGTACGAGGCTTTGCCACCAATGCAATTTATGGTTTTTCGTCATTACTGCTTAAGTTGGCTATGCAATTAACGAGAAGTGAGCATGTTTCGGTGGTTTTTGTATTTGACCCACCAGGCAAAAAATTTAGACATGATCTATTTCCTACTTATAAAGCAAATCGTCCCCCTATGCCTGAAGCATTGGAATTGCAACTTACTGTGATTTATGACTTAGTGCGTGCGTTTGGATTCCATCTAGAAAAAATAGCGGGTGTCGAAGCTGACGATGTTATTGGTACTTTAACCAAACGTGCACTAGAAGAAAAATATCAAGTTCGTATTGCTTCAATTGATAAAGATTTTACCCAGCTTATTAATGAATCGGTGTATCTTTGTAATCTACAGGATGATACAGAAATGGATGTTGATAAAGTGAAAAAGCGATTTGGCGTTTTACCCAATCAAATGGTTGATTACCTAAGTTTGCTTGGAGATTCGGCTGATAATATCCCCGGGGTGCCAGGAGTCGGCCCAAAAACTGCTAGTAAATGGTTATCGCTCTTTGGTTCACTTGACACCATTTTGCAACGTATTCACGAGATTCCTAATAAAATTTCTCTGCAGGTAATTGCAATGCGAGAGCAATTGCTACTCAATCGTACCTTAATTACAATTAGACAAGACATACCGCTTTCTGAGCATGTAGCGGTGTTGTCAAACTTGTACTGGGCTGGTCCAGACTATAAAGAAGTGGAAAAAATTTATCGCACCTATGAACTTGCCTCTCATCACTCTAGACTTCGAGATGTGCATGATATGCGAAATAGAAAAAATCTAATCCATTTGCCACTTTTTAACCAGGAACAAGATGTACCGAAAGGAACCATCCCGACTGCCCCATCTCTACCTGACGGCTATACCGTAATTTCCTCTATTGATAGACTAAAAATATTAATTGAGAATATGCAAAGAGAAAGCCTCGTCGCGGTTGATTGTGAGACGACTTCTCTGCAATTTGTTGAAGCGAAGATTGTTGGCATGTCTTTTTCTTTTCAAGAAGGTGCAGGTTACTATGTGCCCTTGTTGCATCGTGATGTATCTGGAACACTCATCGCCGACCAGTGTGACATGAGCCAAGCATTGGCTCTTTTAAAACCTTGGTTAGAATCAGACCTATATAGAAAATGTGGACATAATCTTAAATATGATAGAAATGTTTTACTTGCGAGCGGTATTTCCCTTAGAGGGATAGTTGATGATAGTTTGCTTCAAGCGCATATTACCCTATCACAAAACAATGGTAACAGTTTAGATGCGTTAAGCAGAGCTCACCTTAATCTACCTATGCTTGATTTTGAAACACTGACTAAAACCTATGACGCCAAAGAAAATTTTTCACTTGTTCCAATAGTTCCAGCGGCTGGATATGCTATCGCCGATGCTGATTATTCTCTCAGACTTAACCGCCACTTTACAAAAACAATACACACGCATCACTCAGAACGGCTGTATCGCGATATTGAACTCCCGCTGCTAACATTGTTGTCAGATATAGAAACGCGTGGAGTAATGATTGATATTGGTATCCTTAACCAACTTTCAAAGGATTTTAAAGCTGAGGTATCGCAACTGGAAGAAACGATAGCGACTCTTGCTGGGAAAAAAATAAACCTCGCCTCACCAAAACAAGTCGCTGAATTGCTTTATGACAACTTAAAGTGTCCGATACTTGGTAAAACTCCACAAGGGGCACCTTCAACTGCTGAGTATGTTTTAGATCTACTTGCTAATCCACCTCATTCAGTTGCAATTGCTAAGCACATGCTACAACATAGAATGTACGCAAAACTTTTAAACACCTACACTGAACCTCTACCAAACTTGGTATCGAGTATAACTGGGAGAATACATACTTCATACCACCAAGCTGCCACAAGTACTGGCAGGCTATCTTCAACTAATCCTAACTTACAAAATATTCCAATTGGTACCAGCGAAGGAGCAAAAATCAGAAGTGCGTTTATTGCTCAACCAGGCTGGTCATTAATATCCGCGGACTATTCACAGATTGAGCTTCGAGTTATGGCGCATCTATCTCAAGATGAGACTATGGTAAAGGCTTTTGAACAAAATATAGATATCCATCAAACTACTGCAAGTGAAATATTTGCCACACCACTCGATCAAGTAACTCCCGAGCAACGCAGATCTGCAAAGGCAATAAATTTTGGGCTTATTTATGGCATGGGAGCGTTTGGCCTAGCATCACGGCTTGGTATAGAACGGGATCAGGCTACACAATATATTGATACTTATTTTGGTAGATTTCCTAAAGTGAGACAGTACATGGAACAATGTAAATTGCTTGCGAAAAAAGAAGGGTATGTTACAACCATGATGGGTAGAGTGGTATTATTACCAAGTATCAACAGCAAAAATTATCGCGAACGCTCTCATCATGAACGCGTTGCTATTAATGCACCTGTTCAAGGTAGCGCCGCAGAAGTACTAAAAATTGCAATGCTTTCTTTAGCTAAAGCGCCAATAATACTAAATAAACAAGCTCATATCATTATGCAAGTGCATGACGAACTCGTGCTAGAAGTTAATAATGAATATATATCCCAAGCGTTAGAGGAGGTGAGTATGCATATGAAGAACGCGATACAACTTGATGTACCATTAGAAGTATCTATCCATAGCGCTGCCAACTGGAACGATGCGCATTAAATTAAGTTATAGGTAGTAGCAAGAAAGTTTCTTATGCGAATAGGTATTTTTACTAGATATTTCTATGATAAAATTATTATTAAATGAATATTTATAAATTAATTGTAATATTGTTTTTTCCAGTCCTATCTGCGATAGCAGATGGTGATATTGTAGCGGGTGGCAAAAAAGCCGCTGTAGCCACTTGTTCAAGTGGAGCCTGTCATGGTTTGTCAGGGGTAAGCATAGTACCTGGCACTCCACATCTAGCCGGACTTGGCGAAAAATATTTAATCAAACAGATGAAAGATTTCAAAAAACAACCGACTTTGAGAGCAAGCGTTATGAATGGGTTAATCTTGGCGTTAAAGGAAGAAGATTTTAGCGATGTGGCTGCTTATTTTAATAGTATGAAGAGAGTAGCTAAACCTATTGTTGCAACTGATCCTAGGTATGAACTCGGTAGATCTATTTATATGGGGGGCATTCCTCATATTGCCGTGGCTGCTTGTAGCGGTTGCCATGGACCCAGTGGGTCCGGAATGCCTGATTCTAGTTATCCTGCTTTGGCTGGTCAAGACAGCACTTATGTTATCAACCAAATTAAAAATTTTCAAACCAAACAGAGAGCTAATGATACTAATGGTGAGATGCGTTCAAATGTTCTTCGAATGACACAAACAGAAATAGAAGCTGTGGCGTATTATATTCAAGGTTTAAAATCTGTCACTAAGGAACAGTTAATAGGAAAATAAATGAAAAAATCCATTTTAGTTAGCTTTTTAATGTTTGCAAATGTATTACATGCTGGGATTGACCCAACATTGTATGAGCCTACCACCAAGGTATTTAATCCAATTGGCGATGGTAGCTCTGTAGAAGTTGTTGAGTTTTTTTGGTATGGTTGCCCTCATTGTTTTTCCTCAGAACCTGTCATAGATGAAATAGTTAAACAATTACCAAAAGGCGCTTCCTTTGTTAGAGTGCCCGCGGCGATAAATGATCGTTGGATGGTTGAAGCTAACTTGTATTATTCATTAGTTAATTTGAAATTGATTGATACAGTACACTCTGCAATATTTCACGGCATTCATCGTAGTGGTGATCTTCGCGCAAGTCTTGGTACAAACTTACAAGGGTATGCAAAATTTATTAATGCAAAATACAAAGTGCCTATCGAAGAGTTTGAGGCTATGAGCAATTCTTTTGGAGTCAAGACCAGCGTCTCACGAGCTCGGTCTCTGGCAGTTCATTATGAAATTAAAGGGGTCCCAGCACTTTTCATTGCTGGTCGTTATAAACTTAAGAACCTAGATACTACTAAAATAAGCGCTATTGCTGAAACAGTAAGAGAGTTGCTATTGTTAGAAATAGGTAAGAATAAAAAATCAGTTAAAAAATAGTGTAATATATTGGAGGAGCGTAATACTTATGAAAATAAAAATTATAACAGTAGTGCTGTTTGGATTTAGTATGATCGTTGGTGCGGAGAATACTATTGATACAGTGGTGGATAAAGGGGTTGAGAGAAACAATCAGGCAATTAGTGGCCAACAAAAAATTGATGCCATTGCAAAAGATACTGATAAGTTACTTTCACAATATAAATCCGTTCTTAAGATTAATGAAGACCTGCGAGTCTACAACAATCAGTTAGAAAAACAAATCATACAACAATCAGTTGAGAAAAAAGAAATTAGAGATTCACTTGAGAAGAGCGGATTAATTGAACGACAAATTGTTCCAACCATGTTTAAAATGATTTCAAGTCTAGAGTCGTTTGTGCCTATTGATATGCCGTTTGATCATGCTTTTAGAATTGATAGAATTAAAGAATTACGAACACTTATGGATCGTGGTGATGTTGAGATTAATGAAAAATTTAGAAAAGTTGCTGAAGTGTATATGAGTGAAATTGAATACGGAAGAACGGTTTCAACGTATCGTGATAAAGTTCAATATGACGGTAAGGAACTTGAAGTAAATGTTCTTCGGGTAGGGAGAATTTCCCTAGCGTTTCAAACTGATGACAAGGGTTTGACTGCCTCATGGAACAAAAAAACTGGTAAGTGGGAAGAGGTATCTGCTTTTACTTATAAAAATGCTATTCATGACGCTATGAAAGTAGCAAGGAAGCAAAAATCACCAGAGTTTATCGTTGTTCCAGTTCAGAAAATTAATGACAAAGTAGGAGGCTAAGTCATGAAAAAATTTACCATTTTATTTAATTCGGTTTTCACATTAGTTTTATTCAACGCCGTTGTTTCTACCTGTTTCGCAGAAGAAAAAGGTTTGGAAAATAAAACAGCTCCAGCCCAACTTCTTAGTGCTGATGAGTTGTTAAAACAAGTCGCATCAGGTATTGTAAGTGACCGGAATGAAATTGATAAGTTAGTTGATTCTTTTTCGAAAGATAAGCAAAATCAAGCCAATCTTCTCAGACAAGCTGAACAGCAAAGAAATCAACTTGAATCAAAATCTAAGCAGCTAGAAGGTGTCTTTAATAAAAATAAAGCCGAACTTACCGATTTATTAAAAAATCTAAATCAAAGACTTGGTTCTCTCAAAGAATTATTTGGGGTATTTGTTCAAGTATCGGGTGACGCACAAGGGCAGTTTCAAAATTCAATAACACAAGTACAATTTGGCGAACGAACTGTATTTTTGCGTGAATTCAACAGCAGAATTTCTAAGGGTAATAGATTACCTTCAATTGAGGACGTTGAAAAACTATGGTTTGAGTTACATCGTGAAATGACTGAATCAGGAAAGATTGTAACCTTTAAATCTAAAGTTGTTCAAGTTAATGGAAGTGAAGAAGAGCTCGAAGTAATGCGAGTTGGGCTATTTAATCTGGTTGGCGATGGAGAGTATTTGCGTTATATTAGCGAAAATGGCAAAATAGCAATGTTAAACCGACAACCTGGCGAAGCTAAACTTGACTACGCTGAAGATGTTGCTGAAGACTCAAATGAGGAAATTCAACCAATTTCTATTGATCCAACACGAGGGCAGCTAATTGCAGCGCTGATGGAAACTCCTTCATTTATCGATCAAATTAAAATGGGTGGCACTGTTGGGTATTTCATAATGTCTTTACTAGTGATTGCAATCATAATAACTATTGTTCGAGCTCGTGTTCTTAACGATATTTATCGATCCATTCAATCACAGCTAAAATCTGTTGATACACCAAGAAATGATAATCCTTTAGGCAGAATGCTTATGGTCTATAAAGAAAATAAATCATTAGATCCGGAAAGTTTAGAACTGAAACTTGATGAGATTTTAGTTAAAGAAATACCTGGACTACAAAAAGGTATGGGTTATATTAAACTCTCAACTGTTGTCGCACCTCTAGCTGGATTGTTAGGTACGGTGGCGGGTATGATTTTAACCTTCCAAGCCATAACACTTTATGGTAGTGGGGATCCTAAACTAATGGCAACTGGTATTTCTCAAGCGTTGGTAAATACAATTCAAGGACTTGCTACCGCAATTCCAGGCATGTTTATGAGTGCCTATCTTACCAATCGTGTTGGAATGATATCACAAATATTAGAAGAACAAACAGCAGGAATTATCGCCAGACAAGCTGAAAAATCATAAGAAAAGGATACTGATTTTGATATGTTAGAGTTTGTCTATTATTGGTTACCAGCCTTAAGGTCTATTGTTGGCTATGTGACACTTGGTGGCCCAATAGTCTTGATGATACTTATTATGGCCTGTTTTTTATGGTATTTGGTAGTGGAGAGATTTTATTACATTAAAGTCATATTACCAAACGAAATTAATCGTGTAGCACAAGAATGGAAAAATCGCACCGATCATTCATCTTGGTATGCGCATAAAATCCGCGATCAGCTTATTTCACAAATTAAAATGAATTTAAGAGAAAAAATGGATTTTGTCTATGCTTGTGTGATGATTGCACCATTGGCGGGTTTAATTGGTACAGTGACTGGTATGATCAGAATCTTTCAGACCTTATCATACGCTGGATCAACCGATGTAAGACAAATGGCTTCTGGTGTTTATCAAGCAATCATACCAACGCTTACTGGAATGAGTGTTGCAGTATTGGGTCTTTTATTAAGTAGTTGGCTCAGACATCGGCAAGATGTTGAAGTGGAATTGTTAGAAGATAGTTTAGAAATTAAACGAGTTAGTAAAACTGGAAAAGGAGGACGCTAATAATGTCTAGAAGAAGAAGTTATCTTAAGGAATCATATATTGAACCATTAGATTTGGCACCGATGTTAGACATGGTTTTTAATTTACTATTGTTTTTTATATTAGCTGCTAATTTTATAAAAGAAACTGGAATTGAAGTAAACAAGTCAAGCGCAACAACATCTGAAACTAGGGAAAATGCAAATATTCTTGTGGCGATCAGTGGCAGGAATGAAGTATGGATACAGAATCGAATTGTGCCTGATTCTGGTCTTCGTCCAATTATAGAGCAACTCCATGCAGAGAATCCCCAAGGTGCTTTAATCATACAAGCTGATAAAGATAGTAAAAACGATAAACTAGTTAAGGTAATGGACGCTGCTAGACAAGCAGGTGTTTATAATATTTCACTTTCTACGGTTCTACCCTAATTAACAATGGTTATGGACCACACCTTAGCAAAAAGTTTCGCATGTAAAATTATGACCATGTTTTGGTTAGTAGTTGAGAAGTCAAAGGTAATGAGTGTGATTGACTTTATTATTAACTTAATTAATAATTATGCATCGAGAATTATGGTTTTAGTAAATCGTATTCAAGTAAAAATTATTAATTCTGCTCTAGCTAGACTTATTGTATCAAGTTGGGTTAAATATGTAACCCCATTTCTTACTTCAAAAAATAAATTTAAACTAGCAATTACCTTAGCATTTTTATTTGTACTTACTCAGGCTTGGTTATTAAATACAATTATCACTTCTCGTGAGTTAAAACTTGATGAATCCAAACGGATTAGAATTTCATCTGATTTTGTTAGCGCTCGTTCAAACGCTGAATTACTTTCTGATTTACAACTTTTAAAACCTCAACAAAATACCCCACCACCTCCATCTATAGATCAAGACTTTGATAAACAATCTAATAAGAGCTCAGAAGCATCCATTGCTGTTAACCTAGGAAATGTAGGTTCAATAGATGTAAAACTTGGTTCGGGTATTGGGGCTGGTGAGGGTGAGTATATTCCTATCGTAAAAGTTGCTCCAATTTATCCACAAGGTGCATTACAGCGTGGAGTTGAGGGTTATTGCGTTGTGGAATATACAGTTTCTGAGATTGGTACAGTTAAAGATTCTTCTGTGGTGCCTGGGGAATGCAGTAGTTCACTTTTTGAATCTGCCTCAGTCAATGCTTCACTTAAGTTCAAGTATAAACCAAGAGTTGTAGATGGTGTAGCAGTTGAAGTTGTTGGAGTTCGAAATAGATTTACATACAGTATTGAAAAATGATGACTCGTTACTTTCCATTATTTTTTCTTGTGAGCTATGGAGTGCTTGTAAATGCAAGTGATTCTATACCAGAAGAAACACAACCTGTTGATAATACTGTAAAAGCAAAAACACAGAGAACAAAAGCTACTCCAGCTATAAGTGAAAGAGTTTATAAAAAGCTATCTGAAATTCAGACACAAATACAATCTGATGACAAAAATCCTCATGCTAAAATATCAATTGAAAAAATTAATAAGGCTTTTTCACTAGCTGATGATTTGGAAAAAGCAAAACTTACGCCTTACGAATTAACGCAAGTTCAGAATATAAAAGCCTTCTTGTATTATCTAAAAGACGATGTTGATAGTGCAATTGCTACCTACCAAAAAATTATAAATAGTCCTGATACGCCTGAAGGTTTATATTTATCTTCACTTCGAACAGTAACTCAATTGTATATGGTAAAAGAGCAATATCAGAAGGTCATTGCAAGTGCTAATAAGGTGATTGAAAACACCGGTAGAGATGCCGACATGTTGGCACTTATTGCCATCGCATATTATCAATTACAAAATAACCAAAAGGCTTTTGTCCATATAAAAGAAGCAGTAGATCAATATATAAATAATAATAGAAAGCCCAAAGAACAATGGTTAGTTTTACTTAGATTTTTGTATATAGAAAATAAAGATGAGAAAAATGCTATTGAAATATTGAAAATATTAGTTAAGTTTTATCCCCGCCCAAGTTATTTATTAAATCTAGCTAGTGCATTTGGTCTTGATGGTAAAGATAGCAAACAACTCGCACTTATGGAATTGTTATATGATACCAAAAATCTTAATAATGAAGGTGAGTATAGAAATCTAACTGGTCTTATGTTAAATCTCGGGATAAGTTTTAAAGCTAGCCGCATATTATCAACACTAATCGAAAATAAAATAATGGAAGAATCCGAACAGAATTTACTTTTACTTTCTCAGGCATATTTTCAATCACATAATATTCAAAAATCAATACAACCATTATTAAAAGCTGCAAATAAATCTAATTCTTCAGACTTACATCTTCGTCTTGCTTATTCTTATAGTGGTTTAGAAAAATGGCAAGATGTAGTTTCAGCTTGTGAAAAAGCCATTTCATTAAATAATTTTAAAAGTAAAGATAATGAAAAAGCAATCATTCTTCTTGGCACTGCATACTTTAATTTAGAACAATATAAAAAATCTTTATCTCAATTTATGAAGATTAAAGATAGTAAAACAAATGATAAAATAGCGCGCGATTGGATTCAGTATGTTTCTGCGACTATTGATCGTGAGGCAGTTCTTGAAAGGATCAAGAATGAAGAAAGTGTAGCTGGCGGACTTGATGCTTTGCAAGAGCTTAAGTCGGTTATCACTAATTAATTATTTTTTAAATTATCGTACTGTTCAACTAAAATTCTATGCAGCGCTTTACCCACTGTTGATTTTGGTAGTGCAGGTATAAAATAGTATTCTCGTGGAGTTTTATAATGTGTTAACGAATTGTTACAAATCGTTTTTAATTCGTCAATAATAATTTGTTTTTCTTTATCAGTTATGCTTGGGTTTTTGGCTACAACTACTGCCACAACTTTTTGTCCAGTTTTATCAGATGCTATTCCTATACAAGCCGCTTCTAGTAGGCTCGGGTGGGTTAATAATACATTTTCAATTTCATTTGGGAATACTTTAAACCCTGAAACATTAATTAGATTTTTCAGACGATCTACAATAAATAAGAATCCACGATCATCTATGTATGCTAAATCACCAGTTTTTAACCAACCTTCTTCAGTGATTACTAATTTGGTCTCTTCTTTTTGTTCTAGGTAGCCTTTCATTACCTGTGGACCTCGCACCAGCAATTCGCCTGATTGTCCTGTTTTTACTGTTACCCCTTCTTCATTAACTATAGCAATTTCTGTATCAGGTAGTGGGATACCAATGCTACCATCGAAAGATTTAATGTCATGTGGGCAGCAACTTACAACTGGTGAAGCCTCTGTTAAACCGTAACCTTGAATTATGGTGTTATTAGTTTTTTCTTTCCAAAGCTTAGCTACTGATTCAGGTACTGACATACCTCCGGCAATACAAATACGCAGATCACTGAAATCTAAGTTCTTTACTAATGAGTGATTGGCAATACTATAAAAAAGTGGACTTACTCCAGTTAAAAAATTATAACGATATTTACTCATCGTTTTGATGGTAGTAGTTAAATCTCTCGGGTTTGTGATTAATACATTGTGTGTACCTAGTGAAAAGCATGTAAATAAGTTCACTGTCAATGAAAAGATATGATACAACGGTAGAGGTGTGCATGCTATTTGTTGAATATCAGGTCTAATAAATTCACGTGGCATCATTGATGTGATTTGTAGCATATTTGCAATAATATTTTTATGGGTAAGTTCTGCGGCTTTTATTATGCCTGTTGTCCCACCTGTATATTGGTGTAACAAGGTGTTATTATTGTTAATTGTAACTGGTCTTGGTATGCTACAATCACTGAATTTAGTGATATCATTTAGTGTAAGTGTTGGGATAGTCCAAGGGTCTGCTTTTCCAAGTTTTAGACGAAGAGCTATCCTGACAATTAATTTTGCAAGTAGTGGGAATAAATCAACTAATTCAACGCAGACCACTGGCACTGGATTATCCTTAATAGCTTCTTCTACAACTTTTGCATTTCTATCAAAAGTAAAGAGCAATGATACATCACTGTTCTTTAGCACATGAATCAATTCTCTTGACGTATAAGTTGGGTTGCAGCATACTGGTATACATCCGGCTTTGATGATACCAAAAAGCAATGGAGGGAAAGCAAGTATATTTGGTAGAAATACAGCAACTCGGCTGTTAGGTTTTAACATTGCGTGTTTTTGAAGCCAGCCGGCAATGTGGTCTGAATAAAACCCAACTTGTTCAAATGATATTGTTTGATTGAAACTTTCAAAAGCAATTTTATCTCGATGTATTCTTGTGGTTTGATTAATCATCTCAACAACATTATCGTAATTATCATAGCTAATCGGATACCGAGCATTATCTGTATAACGAGAAGTCCAAGTGGGTGGTAAAGGAGGGATTGAGTTATTGATCATGTTGGTTGTACTGATTTCAGTAGTAGAGATGGTTTCCTTCGAAATATCATCTTTTATAGAGTTATTATATAACAAGTTAGCAATTTTTTTAATTTGTTCAGCGTTACTATCCACAAACGCATCGGCAACATCGATAAATATACTTAAATCATCAATAGAGGTTGTGTCTATGCTTCTACTTATTCCTTCTCCGAGGTAGGGCACCCAACGAAAATAAAGGTTAGGGCATTCTCGGTAAATCATTCTTAGTTGAAAATCTATACTCTCACTCACACTCCCAATAAAAACATCGGAAAAAGCCTTAAACCATGATCCAGCTCCACCGGTTCGTTCAAAGCTGGTTAAGTCATACGTTGAGTCATGCACTCCATTTCCCACGGAAATAAAAATCATATTATTAGCAAAAGCGTTAGGTTCAATTTTTCTATAGTCTGCGTAGGCACATAGGCTTGGGTTATTTGCAAATACCACCCCATCACAACAAAGGAATCTTTCACCATTTACATTACGAATATTAGCAGGAGGAAAATACATCGGAGCACTTGACGAAGCTAAGCAAGCGTCTCTTACATAAAAATCATGAGAAGAGTTATTGCGGGCGTCTTGGCTACGAAAGTATAAATTCTTATTGGTAAATAAATCAAAACTAGTAAGCGTGCATGGTTTCATCAGTTGAGATAGTTGCAATCCGCCAAAATATGAATATAGCACATCATGTAACCCTTTATTTTCATACTTTGATTTTGTAATGCCACCTAGACTAGTAATACTATGTGACAATGATTTGGAAAAAATCTTTTTAGCGTTTTCTATATAAAAGGATTGAATATCTCCAATTGTGTATGCAGGTTTTGAGGGTGAGTAAACTGATGGAGTGATCATTGCTGAAACTAAAATACTGCCAGTTGATGTTCCAGCAAAATAATCTACAAAATCTGCTAAATGTGCATCTTGTTTTCTGGTAACTTTTCTAATTTCATCAATGAGTCTAAGTAGAATCCTACAGGATATGATCCCTCGAATTCCCCCACCATCTATGGCGAGTACAACCTTAAGCTTCACTACTCATGAGCAAGACTCAAATAGTCCTGCGGCTCCCATGCCTGTTCCAATACACATTGAGACTATACCAAATCGTAATTTATTACGACGAAGCGCTGAAACAATGGTTGCGGTTCGAATTGCACCGGTGGCACCAAGTGGATGTCCTAATGCAATAGCACCACCTTGAGGATTTACTTTAGCTTGGTCTAATTTTAGTTCCTTAATCACTGCAAGTGATTGAGCAGCAAATGCTTCATTTAGTTCAATCCAATCAATAGCATCTAAAGATATTTTTACTTGGTCTAGTAATTTTGGAATTGCTTTAATAGGACCAACGCCCATAATCTTAGGATCAAGCCCTGCAACCGTGTAGCCATGGAAAATTGCTTTTGGCGTGAGTTGGTATGCTTTGACTGCTTCTTCACTGGCCAATAGCACTGCACCGGCACCATCTGACATTTGTGAGGAATTGCCTGCTGTGACACTACCTTGTCCAGCAAACACGGGTTTTAATTTTGCTAACGCCTCTAATGTGGAATCTGCGCGTGGGCCTTCGTCTTTTAGTACTTGTTGGGTATTGGTTTGAAGTTTATTGTCTACAACACTATGTCTCTCAACAGTAAATGGAATAATCTCATCAGTGAAATACCCTTTTTCTTGAGCATTGATAGCTCGACGATGGCTTTCAAATGCAAAAGCATCTTGCTCTTGTCGGGTTACTGAAAATCTCACACTTACTTCTTCTGCTGTTGAACCCATACCCCAGGCTATACCTACAGCATCTTGGTTTGTAAAAACTTTTTGATTAAATGAAGGTTTGTTACCTCCCATTGGAACCTGGCTCATACTTTCAACACCTGAGGCAATCATGAGGTCTTCATTACCCAACATAATTTTATCTGCGGCAAGAGAAACAGCTTGTAATCCAGAAGCGCAAAATCTATTTACGGTCATTCCCGATATTGCTTGTGGTAACCCAGCTAGTAATACTGCACTGCGAGCTACATTGAGTCCTTGTTCTGCTTCAGGCATGGCGCAACCAGCAATATGATCACCTACTCTTTCCCAATCAACTGAATTATTTCTTTGCACCAATGCTCGAAGGCAATGCACGAGCAAATCATCTGGTCTGGTGCGTGAGAATACACCATTGCGTTTACCAACTGCCGTTCTAATCGTGTCTATAATAAATACTTTTTTCATAATTAGTTCCTCAGAGGCTTGTTATTTTTTAACATGTACTCAATTCGTTCTTGAGTTTTTTCTTGTTCCAGTAACTCTAAAAAAGCATCGCGCTCTTTTAGTAACATCCAGTCAGAAGTTACTTTTTCATGGGTGTCAACTCCACCTCCACAATAAACATGAGCTATGGTAGTTGCGCAATGTCGATCATAGTCGCTAATAAATTTCCCATAGTGCATGTTTTCTAATTGGCTTAGGATAGTAGCATAGCCATCCATTCCAAGTACTTCAAAAGCAGTATTTCTAGGCTCTGGTCGGTAGTCAGTTTCTAGTAGTGATAACGCGACTTTACATCCGGTATGAAATAATTCATCGGGATTGGCGATGATTATATCTTCTTGCCTTAGGTAGTTAAAATTTCTAGCCTGATAGGCATTTTCACTAACCTTGCCCATTAGAATTTGCTCTACATGTTGTTGGTGAAAGAACATAGTTGGCGCTCCACTAGTCTTTAATGAGGCACGGAAAGCCATTTCTTTAGTTCCACCTCCGGCAGGGAGCAACCCAACACCTATCTCAACCAGACCAATGTAACTATTTAATGCGGCCACATTTCTAGTAGTATGGAGAATAATTTCGCAGCAACCACCTAATGTCAAGCCTTCTACACAAGCAACGACAGGGTTGCGGCCATGTTTTAGACGCATACAAAGATTTTGAAGTAAAGGAATAACTTCACTGACTGGAGGCATATTGCTAATATCAGGAAGACGATCGTCCAGCATTACTGCTGCTTTACTTTTCAAAGAACTCAACATACCAGAACTGCGTATCTTGCCTATTTTAGCGGCGACAATCATTTCAGCAAGATTTGCTCCAGCACCAAAATGTGGTTTTAACTGGTGAATAACTATTGCGGCATCTCTTGATTCAAGTTGGTCTAATACCGTATGGTATCCTTTAATGACATCGTAGCTTAAAACATTTAATTTAGTTTTATGCGCAATCGCAATCAAGGATGAATTAATTTCATGCGCGATAATGCCATCATTTTCAAAAAAAACTTTATCAGCATTCCCTTGTTCAGCAACTACTCGAGCGCTTCTAATTGTTCTTGCACCAATTCCTGATTCTAAAAGTGAAATTCTTTTAGATTGGGATGGGCTTAGAGCCCCTTCAGTAGTGTAAAACGGTTGTCCTGATTGTACCCATGTAGGGAGTGAAACTGTACTTAATTGATTTTTGTTAGAGCAATCATTAAGAATTAACTGATTGATTTTATCTATCCCAGCTGCTTGCCAAAGTTCAAAGATCCCTATTTCCCAGCCAAATCCTGATGTAATAGCAATATCCGCTTCTCTGACAGATTGGGCAAAACTGTCCAAATGGTAACTTGCGTATAAAAATAATTCTCTATGTAAATCCCATAAAAAGGCAGATTGAGCATTGTTTATTTTTTTAAGTTCAACTAAAGCGCTTACGATACCTTGTTCTGAAGAGCGAACAAGTTTTTTAAGTTCTGGGTCTAGTTTTTTTGCAGTCAATCGGTAGTCGTTTAAACTTGGATCAAATACATAGATATCTTTACCGCGCTTGTGATAAATACCTTGGCCAGTTTTTGCCCCTAGTTTCTTTTCCAACAATAATTTTTTAATCCAAGCTGGAAGTGAAAAATAAGCATGCCATGGGTCACTGGTAAGATTTTTCTCCATATTTTCTGCGACAAAAGCTAAGACATCCAATCCAACCACATCAGCGGTGCGGAACGTTGCACTACTGGCATGTTTAATAAAGCTCCCGGTTAATTCATCGACGAGATCGGGCGGGAGTTTGTGTTTTTCAGCGAGCGAAAAGGTTGCGAGTACGCAAAATAAACCTAACCGATTACCTATAAACGCTGGAGAGTCTTTACTGATTACTACATGTTTACCAAGTACCGATGAAAGAAATCCACGCAACGTTTGTATTTGTTGTGGGGGTACAGTTGCGAGTGGGATAAGCTCGCATAATGCTAAGTATCTGACTGGATTAAAAAAATGTATCCCGCAGAATCTTGATGCAAACTCCTTAGGCAGTACTTGTGCAAGCGATTGTATTGATAAGCCTGAAGTGTTTGACGCAATAATGGCATTTTTATTGACGGATGAAGCGATACTCTGGTATAATTTTTTCTTTTCATCAATTTGTTCGATAATTGCTTCAATTAGTAAGTCGCACTCACCAAGTGATTTTTTACCTTGAGCGTCATCCAGAAATGCAATTTCTATCTCATCTATCCAAGCTGGTAATGCAAGCGCTGGGGGTTTGAGAGCAAGTATTCTCTTTTTGAGATTGCGTATGTATTCTGGTTTAGCTTTTTCATCAATTGTAATGGTGCAATACAAAATAGTTGGTATACGACAGTTAGTGAGGTGGACAGCAATCTGACTTCCCATGACACCGTCGCCAAGTACACCAATTTTTTTGAAACTATTTCTGTAATACGCTGGATATATTTCTTGAGGGCTGGGTTGTTTATTCATCAATTTCTCCTCACTACTACTGAGTGATCTTTAGGATTAAATTCATCAACCATTACCGCGTCTAAAACTAATGCTTTGGTGTGCACATAGAGCCTTTTTTGTTCTTCGGAAATATATCCCGCGCTCACAATTTTATTTAGCCAATCTGATAATGATTCATTTGGTAATCGTTTTGGCGCATCAATCGGTAATGACTTAAGTTGCCGAGCGACTAATTTATATTTCTCATCAGTAACGGCTTGAAAAGCACTTTCAATTCTTGTTAAAGGATGCTCAATTGAAGGTGATCGGAATAGGTTGTCCGTAAAAAGTACGCGTGGCCCGTTATTCATACAGAAAAGCTCACTAACCGCCACTCGTTCTCGGTTAGAAATATGACCAAATGGCCTATTCGTGGGTAGTAGTAATGTCGCCAATACTCTACCTGGAACAATCGGAAGGTCGGATAATATATCGCGTAAGTTGTCTCTTGCCTGATATACCAAATCCAATACAGTTATCCGTAACAAGGGCTCAAGATTTTTTGGCTCATTTATTACTTGAAATCGTTTAATACATGACAAGGCGTAATAAAGATTAGTCCACACCGTAGCAAATTTAGAAGAGGCGATCTCCATCCGCTTTAAATTGCCTCCATATAATAATAGAGCTAGATCGCTGGTAAGAGAAAGAATATAACTAGTAGATGAAACCGCTTGAGTCATTCGTTTGAGTACCCCATTTCCAATACTAGGTGCGAAATGACCAAACGAATATCCGTAGGCTAGAGAAGAAGAGAGATTGCCCATAACATAACCCAGATGCGGGAAAAGTGATTTTTCAAGTTTTTCTATTGCTAGTTTTTGATCTTGCGTACTTAGTGCTTCTACCTCGGCTAGAAGATAGGGGTGGCAACGCATTATCCCTTGACCAAATACTATCAAACTCTGTGTGAGAATATTTGCGCCTTCAACCGTAATAGCTATCGGTATGCTCCGATAGATTTCCTCTAGGTAGTTTCTTGGACCGCACATTATCGCTCTACCACCATGGATATCAAAAGCAATATTTACAGAGTTTCTAAGCAACTCTGTGTTTTTATATTTAATCATGGCGGTAATTACTGCAGGAACTGTGCCTTCATCAATTGACGAACTTGTAAGTCGTTGTGCGGACTCAGTTGAAAAAGTATTTTCAGCGAGAGTGCAGATTCGATCCGCTACTGCTTCAAAACGAGCAACAGGTAAATTAAATTGCTCTCTCACAGTTGCGTATGCGGTAGTAGTGGCGAGGGTGAGTTTGCAACCAGCTACTGATAGTGAAGGCAATGAAATTCCTCTTCCAATTGATAAACATTCGGTTAACATCTGCCATCCATGACCAATTCTATCTATGCCTCCAACAATATGATCCATTGGGATAAACACATCTTTACCTCTAGTAGGACCGTTTTGAAAGCTTACACCCATTGGGTCATGTCTGTTACCGATTTGAATTCCTGGTAAGTTGGTGGGAATGATTGCGAGCGTGATACCAAGTCTGACTTTTCCTTTTAGTGGGTGGTTCACAGGTAATAAATTATCAGGGTCATAAGCTTTAAAGGCTAAACCTAATAATGTAGCAACTGGACATAGGGTGATATATCTCTTCTCCCAGTTAAGTCGAAGACCTAGCACCTTGGCGTTACCTTGGTATTCACCAAAACAAACAGTACCTGAGTCTTCTATTGAGCCTGCATCAGAGCCTGCCACAGGTGAAGTTAGTGCAAAACAAGGTATATCAACACCTTTTGCAAGTCGTGGCAAATAATAATTTCTCTGTTCTTCAGTTCCGTAATGTATTAATAATTCTCCAGGCCCAAGTGAATTTGGTACCATTACCGTGACTGCTAGTGGCTGAGAACAAGTGGCAAGTTTAGCAACTACCGCAGAGTGCGCGTGGGCACTAAAGCCTAAGCCACCATATTTTTTAGGCAATACCATTCCTAAAAATCCTTTTTCCCGAATATACTTCCAAATCTCAGGGCTTAAGTTTTTATTTTTTTTAATTTCTTCGCTTACTACTAATTCACATAATTGGTTAACTTCAGTCGCTAAAAAACTCTTCTCTTCAGCAGTAAAATCATTAATCTTAATTTTATTAATTTCGTACCAATCAATCTCCCCTTGTAAGATATTTTTTTCAATCCAAGTATTACCAGCTTGAATGACCGTCATTTCGGTGGCGCTAATTTTTGGTAAGGTGTTTTTTAATTTGTCATAAAATAACTTTGTTACCCATAGTCGCAACCCTTTAATTGAGACGAAAAACAAGACTACTAAGGTAATTAGTAAAATGCCAATATCAACAAATGTAACAGAGAATTTAGTTACCCCATCGGTATCACCAATATTTGAAGTAAGTTGGATATAGAGAAATAATAATGTTATCCCCAATACTGAGATAATCGATCTAATGAAAGATTTTTTATTTTTAGCAATCGCTAAAAATAGTAACCAAATATAAAATAGTGTAGATAGTACGAGTAACATAATATAATTCCTGCCTTTTTAGCTATATTTTAGCTATATTATCGCATGAATTGAAGTGTTAAAACACCCCCGTAGCCAACTGAACAGCGACAAGAGCGTTTGCTCTGTCTAGAGGAACTGGGTCACTAGCAATTTAGTGATAATTTTCGGTCAAATCTTGTTGAATACGAGGCATGTGAGGCGCGTTCAATTTTATCCCTCTCAAACGGGGAGATTTTTGAGATATTTTTTTGAATAATAGAATGTATGGTATTAGCAAACCCGGCATCGCTGAGTACTAGTTGATCAAAAATCGTTTCTAATGCGTTTCTTTCAAAGGTAAGTTGATTAAAAAGCTCTCTTGACTCTAACTTTGAATCGGTATTATCAATTAGTTTTAAGTAAGAGAGTAAATTGTTTCTGTGGAGAGTTAATTTATTTATGATGGATTTATCGGAAATAGTTGATAGTAGTTGGTTAAATATAAAATCATGCTTTACTACGATTCTTCGTTCGTGCACTGCTAAACAGTATGATGTTTGATATTCAGACACAGCTTCCCGTAAGGGAGGATTTTGTTCAAATTCAAATTGAGTTTTTCGATGAAATTCAATCGTGGATTTTCTAAATAATTTACATAATTTTATTTTCTCATTCTCATCAATAGACCCACTATTCACTTGTTGATACAGTGAAGAGATGATTTCCTGATTTTTTTGTGCAGTAGAAACAAAACTAGAACTTCCATACGAAATAAATAATTTTCTCAACCCTTCTAAAAAAGTATGGTCGTGAAGAAATGGCGGAGTCATCTGCGGTCTCTGATCTTCTGAATTTGATTTGGTGATGCAGAGATCTGAAAGTTCTGCAAATTTAGCAGCAGTATAGATTTGCTCAGCTATAGTGTTATGGATAAGGCAAAACAGCGTAGCTAGGGTTAGGAGCGAAGTGCAACATGTTTTTACTAGAGCTTCAGTAGATATATTATTGTTGAAAAGATGCATCAAATACTTTTGGTGAGGTGTCGCTAGAATGATCAGAAACAATCTGATAGAGCATAACTTGAGATTTATCAGGTGTTTCAATTTCTACGATTATATTTGCTTCGTGATCATCAGTTTTGATCACTGGAATATTGATCACTGGATGTTCAGGACTGATATCTGTTTGAAATGTGATTTTCTTAACCATTGGGTATCTCTCAATTGAGATATTATCATCTAAAGTAACTTTTACATTTGCATTGGGTATGAAGCGTTTGGTTGAAATTGGAATCTCAAGAACCTGCGGCTCATCTTTAGAAGAGGTTTTCCAATTAATTTGCCTTAGATTTGCTGTAGTATTAGTTGTGGCAATTGTGCTTTCGTTTGGGTTAAATATCGAGGCAATCATTTGTGAAGCGGACGGGGCATAAAGTATTGTACTAATTGAAACTAAGATACCTCCGACAAACGAAAGTGGTGATGCAGCTTTTCTAATCCACTTACCAAGTAATAAGAACTTACAAGACAGCTTGGCCCTTCTACTTATTGTCAACATTCGGTCCTCGGAGGTAAGAACACATTCATATTGCTGTAATAAGCGAGTTAAGTCGTTTGTCATCGGTACTGGTACTAAGAGTTTTTACGCTCTCCATATATAGACGGATGTACTTGCTTAAAGGTTCCCATCGTTGGCATTATTGTTGCTATCATTTTCTTGCTCTAATTTACCATATCCTGCCTCAATTAATAGAGCTTTTAATCGTTCTCTACCTCTATGAAGTCTGGATTTAACCGTACCAATTGGTATGTCTAACTGAGTGGCAAGTTCGCTCAGTTGGTAACCTTCCATATCATGAAGCACAACTATAGCCCGTTGGGTGGCAGGTAAGTTACTAAGCAGTCTACCTAGAACCACATTTAATTGTTCTAAATCTTTGATTTCTTCTAAAGTTTTTATTTGAGCTGAACTCCCAGATTCAATTATCTCTTGAATTGTCTCTGGTTCCATGGCAACTGTTTTTGAGTTCTTTCTAACCCCGTCAATATACAAATTATATAAACATCTCACCAACCAAGTCTTTAGATACTCTACCCTTTCAATTAAATCAGGTTGTTCAAATAGTTTTACTAACAAATCATGGACAAGATCGTCCGCATCACTCCGATTGTTGCAAAATCTTCTGGCTACGCGATGTAAATAGGGCAAATGTGGCATGACCAACGATTCTACCTTTTTTATTTTTAAATTATGAGACATTGGCTAATTGATCTCATTGTAATTTTGATCTAAAAACCAGCGCTTCTTTTTGTGCTTTTGCTAGTTCATCTGGGGTAAGCTTAGCTTCAAGCAACTTTAAGTCTTTTGCGACACAACTTGGAGATCTGTTACTTATTGCAACATTAATCCATTTGTGAGCAAGGACTATATTTTCGCGATTTGATTCGTCTAGCGCAAGTCTCTTGCCCAACAAACACATCCCCTCCGATAAACCATGTTCTGCACTTTTTTGATACCAATTTTGAGCTAAGAGATAATTTTGTGATACCCCTTTTCCTTCTTCATACATTTTTCCAACTAGATATTCGGCATTTGCTTTTCCTCGGTTAGCCAATTCAAATAGAATTTTCCTCGCTTCCCTGTTACTATCTAGTGAGTTAGATTCTAGCAATATCCAAGCATAAGGGTACGCAAAATCTATATATCTTCCAATCGTATCTGTTTGCAACTGAGCAAGTAATCGATACCAACTTATCGGACGATAGTGATATTCCGAGTAAAAAACCCTTTTACTCATGGCGAGAACTTGATTAGTGAGAGGGTCTCTTTTTGCGTCATAAAAATCAACGACAATAATTGAGAACAATAGAGCTACATATACAACTATAGACAACAAGGTACGATTGATTACTCCTTTAAGGAGAATTACCCGATGCGGGTCATTGAAGATATATTTTGCCAGTATGCGCACCCCCACGGCAATAGAAAAAAATAATGCAAATACAAATAAAGGGAAATTAATTGGGTCAGTAAGTAATTGAGTAAATTCTAACCCTAACATGTACCACAAGCCCCATAAAAGCGTCATATAAATTACGATGCCAATCACTATAGAGGAGATGACTAATCGCCAATATCCAACAGCCTGCATAAAGGATCCAATTGCCTGCGTTAATGCACTAAAGTTCATACTTTTAATTTAAATTTATTTCTAACTGCTAACCCAACTAAGAGCAACATAATTAAACTTAGAACTTCCTGAGCAAATGCCAAATAATATATTTGAACAGGCCATTCACTTGACAAGTTACCAAACAAAGGTTTGCCATAGTTTTCTATTGCGCTTTTACCAGCCACCCCAAAGGGCAATAAATTTGAAGTTGAAAATAAAGCCGATTGTTGCAGGTTGCCATCCTTCACTGCATATAATAAATATAAAAGAGTAAATAGTAACCACTCTAGCATCAAGAGCACAATTGGCTTAATGATACTTCTTCCATAATTACAACTTACACTAAATAAAATATTTAGTACAGGAAACGGATCTTCTCTATCAGTACCCCAGCTTGCCCTGTCCTCAAGTTCAGTAAATGTGATTGCTTCCATATGATCTCCTTGCTCCAGCGCTTTCCTCTTCAGATAGTCATATCGTTCAGAATTTTCATTCCCTAGTGCCAATAACTTCTCATTGCTCTCAGTTTTAGCCAAGATGATCGTAGTGGATAAGAACAAGCCAACCAAGCAAATAGGAATTATAAAAGCAAAAGAAAACGGAGCAAACAATAATGATAGTAGAGAGCAATACATCAGATAGCGAGGTGCGCGTACCGTATGACTTGCTAAATTGGGAGGTAGTAGCTTAACCATATTCATAAATGAACTCTTAAGCATAAACTCAGTTGCTTGAAAATTAAAATTAGAGCAATTTGACTTAGTAAAATCAGGTGCGTGCTTGCTATTAAATTTAGAGCGAAAAAGATTGATACTTTTTATCCCCCCAGACGCACTTGCTTTCTCAACCATTACCTTATCTAAAAATACGCAGTTATACAATGTGAGTTCAGAGAAGTCGCCAGAAATGGCAACTGACTTATTAAACACACAGTTGTGAATTTTTATTTTCCGATCCTCATTAGATCGGTCACATCTTATTTCTACTGGATTAATATATGTCACATCTTGGAGAATGAGATCTTCACCAGTTAATTCATATTGCATAATCGTATTATCTTGATTCATATTAAATTGATGTATACAGATTTTTTAATTTTCGCATAATACCTTTAATTTGCTCAGAGCTTTTGGATAAGTCTCATTCATATAACTTGCATATTCTTCTGGAAGTCCTAGGTCAACTGTAACTTCAGTAATACCATTGTTCTCTTTAAAAGTATAGTTTTCAAACCCATTCCCCCATTGCGCTACTTCTGGGCCTTCTATAATTTCAATATTACCTTTTACAAGTCCATAATGACGAATTGAAACAAATTGGCTAGCAATATTCTCTGATATTTCAGAAACCATGCCACCTTTTTCTCCCGTTTCATCAGTTCCTATAAATAACATTTTGCTACCTTTATTCCAACTGCCTTCATAGGTAGATGTTGGATTGAACAATGCTGTCCATTGTTCATATGTTGATTTATTGCTAATGCCCAACATTAGGTCATATACTTTTGCTGCTGGAGCATGTATGCTTACCGTAAATGATATTTTATTTGACATAGTCCTTACACATTATTTTTTATTATAACCCTTAAAGTAGCCATCTATTTCACCGCGAAGCTCAATTACGACTCGTTCAAAACAATCTAGTAAATCTCCATATGTACCTTTACCTACACCTTAATTCTTTACTTTGGTAAGGGAGTTAGTGGTGAGAAATAGATCACCTGAAGTTAGAAAACTAACTCTTGCGAGTACCGATGGCTTTTAATAATTAATTACCAGACTACTACCCTTTGATTTTAAACATATTACGAATGCCAAGACCTAATAAAAATAATGATATTGCACTTGATAATTTGAACAATATAATAAAAATTATAACTAAAACCTGATAAGAGAAAGAGATATTATCAAAACAAATACTATATTCTTCTGGTTTAAGTAATAAAGGGTTGATAACTTTGATAGCAAAACTAAAAGAATGACTATCCAAAGCATTAACACTAGCTAGCATAAAGCTAAATAGCCAACTTAAGAAAGCCACAAATATAAACGTTTCGATTGGGCGTACGACTGATCTGGCATAATCGGAGATAAGCCAATAAATATATAAAAAACACATTTTCGTAAGAGGATGCCGTTCCATTGGCAACTTTTTCATTGCTTTCCAATTTAACTTTCTAATCCCCCTAAAATAAGCTTCAAGCTCTTCACCATATAAATAAACCTCGCTTTTAAAATCATTACTAGCAATAGCTAATTCCTTTAGTGCTTTGTATTTATAACTTAATTCAAAAAAAGTATCGGATGTTGAATTAGAAATATTCTGATCTTTCACATCCTTAATTTCTGTTTTATCAAATCTAAAATTGCTACTTCTATATTGCACATATCTAAAATCAGGAACATTATGAAAAATAGTATCATCAAATACAGATGATGACTTAAACTTGCTATATTTGAAATCAAAATAACTTTTTGAATAGTGGACTGGTGCTGATTTATTATCAGTATTAATTGCATTAAAGAAAACTGTTTCTTGAAAATCAACAGAAGAAAAATCAGCCTTCCCCGTAAATGTCGCACTTCTAAAATCAGCCTCCCCAGTAAATGTCGCCCCTGCAAAATCAGCCTCCCCAGTAAATGTCGCCCCTGCAAAATCAGCCTCCCCCGTAAATGTCGCCCCTCCAAAATCAGCCTCCCCAGTAAATGTCGCTCCTACAAAATCAGCCTTCCCCGTAAATGTCGCTCCTACAAAATCAGCCTTCCCCGTAAATGTCGCTCCTACAAATTTAGCCTTCCCCGTAAATGTCGCACTTCTAAAATCAGCCTTCCCCGTAAATTTCGCTACATAAAAATAAGCATCCCCCGTAAATGTCGCTCCATAAAAATAAGCACCCCCCGTAAATGTCTGTGCAAAAAAATAAGCACCCCCCGTAAATGTCTGTGCAAAAAAATCAGCTTTTAAAATACATCCTGAGAAGTTATGAAATTGTTTATCCCTGAGTATCTTTAATCGATTGTCATAGTCGTCTTCACTAATAAAAGCACCATGCCCGTTTATCACCCATTTTTTTAATGCATCATATCTCTCAAGACTACCTAGACTTAGGATTTTATAATATCCTTCATATGGCTTCACTTCCCCATTGTCTTTAATCACAGGTAGCAGGTAGGGAAGATTGTGTGGATTTACATCCTTGTCATGGAGAATATCTGATAGTTTTTTTTCTGCTGTGTATTTGTTAGTCGGTTCGCTCATTGATAAATGAATGACTAAGTAGTGATGCTAACCAGTATATGCGCTTTTTTGCCTTTAGCAATGATGAGGTATTTGTTATGGTACGGGATGATGGTGTTGATGGGTATATCGGTAGTTTGTGATTGTGCATTGATGGATATTGCACCAGCTTTAATGAATTCTCTCGCTTCTCGTTTGGAAGTGGCGATTAGTGTGCTGGTAAGAAGATCCGTGATTGTGTAGTTTTGGAATTGCTCTCTGGTGAGGATATGTGAGTTGCCTCCGACGGCAATTTGTTGAAATTCCTGAATGCTCATGCTGTCATAAGACTGGTTAAAAAATGCTTGAGTTATGGATAGAGCTTCTTTAGTTGCTTGTTCCCCATGGAGGAGTTTGGTGAGCTCTGCAGCGAGTGATTTTTGTCCTATGCGAAGATGGGGTTGTTTTTCTGATGCAAAAATGATTTCTTTTATAGTTGCTTGTGGCTGTAGGCTAAAGTATTGAAGATAGTGTGGAAGGTCTGCGTCAGCGACATTGACCCAGTATTGATAGAAGTGATAGGCACTTGTTTTTGCTGAATCAAGCCAAATTGTCCCTTCGGCGCTTTTGCCAAATTTAGAACCATCTGCTTTGGTGAGTAAGGGTAGGGTGAGTCCGTAGGCTTGTCTAGTGGTTTTTTTTCTGATTAGCTCACAACCAGCTGTGATATTCCCCCATTGATCAGAGCCACCAATTTGAATAGCGCATTCTTGGGTTTGGAAGAGGTGAAGGAAATCATAGGCTTGGAGGATCATATAGGAGAATTCGGTGAATGAAATACCTGTATCTTCTCGTTTGATTCTAGCCGCTACGGAGTCTTTTGCCAGCATATAGTTAACGGTAAATTCTTTGCCAATATCTCTGAGAAATTCTAATAATGAAAGTTTAGTTAGCCAGGTTGCGTTGTCAATAATTTTGCATGCAGTTACTTCTTGAAAAAGGGGTGCGACTTGTCTTTGCAGTGTCTCAGTCCAATGTCGTATCGTTTCGTTGGATTGAAGTGTTCTTTCTGAGCTTCGGCCACTTGGATCGCCAATTAATCCCGTGCCTCCACCGATGAGGAGAATGGGGGTGTGACCCTGTAAGGCAAATCGTTTGAGAGTAATGAGTGGTAGTAAGCTTCCAACATGAAGGCTATCAGCTGTTGGATCAAATCCGACATAAAGAGAGCGAGGACTTTGAAGGTATTCACTGAGAGTGTCGAGATTGGTGCTATCATGAATTAGACCTCGTTCTTTCAGATCTAATATAATTGTATTGTTCATCGTGATATAATAATACGAGGAGTCATTTTACCATGAATGAAAATACATCATCTGATCAGCAATTTCTCGTTGGTTTCTCAATTATTATAATTTTTTTATCAATACTTACCCTTGCGTTAATTGGAATTGCTCGTGCAATAGTGCCACCGAATAACTTAAAAGCAGAACTAGCAAATTCTCCAGAAAAAATTGCAGCTCGCTTACAATCAGTTTCGCAAGTGATGTTGGATGGAGAGTCTGCAGTTGGTTCAGCTAGTACTTCTAGTAAATCCACTGATGTTGTTTTGGCAGTTTATTTAAATGGATCAAAAGATCCTGATGCACTATATAAAAGTGCTTGTGCTGTGTGCCATTCTGGTAAGTTACCTAATATTCCTCAATTAGGGGATAAGGCAATGTGGAAGCCTAGAATTGCAAAAGGTAAAGATCAGCTTTTAAAAAATGCAATTAGCGGTATTAATGCTATGCCTGCACGAGGCGGTACAACCATGTCTGATGAACAGCTTAAAGCTGTAGTACAGTACATGATTAGTAAATCTCAATAAAATGAAAATTGTTATTGCGACTAGCAATAGCGGCAAATTAATTGAAATTAAACAACTATTGAGGCATTTACCAGTTGATGTGGTAAGTTTGCCTAAGGGGTTTATTCAGACAAACGAACCCTATGACACCTTTGTGGAAAATGCTTTAAAAAAAGCTCGGCATACTTCAAAAAAAATGAATTTACCAACTCTGAGCGATGACTCTGGTTTGGTAGTGCCTGCCTTAGGTGGCGCGCCAGGTGTTCATTCATCTCGCTTTTCAGGTAAGAGCAGAGATGAGCAAAAAAATATTGAAAAATTAGTATCATTGGTTTCTCAGCTTCCAAAAAGTAAACGCAAGGCATTTTATGTTTGCGTGTTGGTATTCGTGCGCACTGCTAATGATCCCGCCCCTATTGTTGCATCTGGAACATTACATGGCGAAATAGTATTAAATAAAATTGGCGAGTCAGGCTTTGGATACGACCCAGTGTTTTATCTACCTGAGTATAAAAAAACTGTAGCAGAATTGAGCAGTGCCAAAAAAAATAAAATTTCTCATCGAGCCCAGGCTTCAAAATTGTTTATTTCTGAATTAAGTAAGCTACTGATTTAATAATTTATTTCTAAGGATGGCGTCAAGTGTAAATGATGGTTTTACATTGTTATCGGCCAATGCTTGTCTCACCTCTTCGGAGGAAGGATTGGGTGAGTCAGAAGAAGTTAAATTTTTAATACGAAGTTTATTAGATTCTACTATCCAAAATTTAATAATATCTTCAAATTCTTGAAGCAGTTGGTCTTTTTGAAAATTTAAGTCATTGTAATTCGTTGCTAAACTTAGAATTATGTCTAGATCGGGAACCTGAGAATCAGGAGAATTAATTTCTACAAGAAGTTCTTGGTGAGTTAATCCAGGGTTATCTTGTAAGTAGCTAATTAAGTTTTTGAGGACTTGAATGTGCAGTGCGTTCTCTACCCCTAAATTTACTGGTAGATATCGCTCAATATTTATTATTTGAGCTAGTGTGGGAAAATGGTACAGGCAATAGAGCACTCGGGTGACACTAGAGAAATTGGTTGGACGATGCGAGGTATGTTTTTCAATTATAGGCATATCAAAGGGTAGATTGTAAATTGATTCCAATGATGATTTTAAAATAGCTTGCACTGAAGTATTTCTTGTTTGATTGACAAATTCTTTTGCTTTAGATAGTTTTAAAGCCTTCATTGCCAACGAGTCCTCTGGATATTTTGTTGATAAGATAAAGTCAATTGCGTGAGCGATATCTAAACTACTCGACAATTGTTTCTCAAACTCTGATCTGCCGTGCTTGAGAATTACTTCATCAGGGTCTTTACCATTACTGATGATTAAGAATTTAAATTCACAATCAGGTGTGGCGTTCTGGCAAGCCACTGTCAGTGTTCGATAAAGAGCTTGTATGCCTGCGTTATCACTGTCGAAACAAAATACGATTTGCTTGCTTACTCGTTGTAAGTACTGTACATGCTCTTCAGTTAATGCCGTGCCAAGTACGGCTACCACATTGGCAATTGAAGAGACATGTACTTGTAACGCATCAAAATAACCTTCTACTACAATGGTAGTGGTGATATCACGATTTATGAGGTGAGATAAATATAATTCTTTCTTTTTAGAATAAATTGGCGATTCTGGACTGTTAATGTATTTAGGTGATTCTGAATCATTATTAATTATTCTTCCCCCAAAGCCAATGATTCTTCCCTTGCGGTTATAAATGGGAAAGATTATCCGTGATTGATAAAAATCATTGGCTGGGGTTTTTTTATTGGCCAATCCGAGCGATTGAATGCGCGCAAGCGGTATGTTTTTTTCTGTCAGTGCCTTGACAAGTGAATTCCCGGAAGGTGCGTATCCAAGTCCGTAGTGTTCTTGCACAGTTCTGGAAAACCCTCTTTTTTCTAAATACTGCTTCGCTTCGTCATGGCTATGGAGGGTTTGTGCGAAGAAAATTTTAGCTAACTCCATGGTCGCATATAATTCTTCATGTTCATTTTTATAAGATGAATTATCTTGTTGAAGTGTTACTCCTGCTTGTTGTGCCAATTCTTCTAACGCTTCCCTGAATTCAAGTTTACGATACTGCATAACAAAACTGATTACATTACCTTTACTTTGGCAACCAAAACAGTAATAATATTGATCGCGAGGATTGACACTAAAGGATGGAGTTTTTTCTTGATGAAATGGACAGAGCGCTATATAGTTATTGCCAGCTCGTTTTAACGGAAGATATTTTTGTATATATGTGACAATATCAATCCTATCTACAATAGTAAGTATAGTACTCTTGGCAATTTGATTCATGCAACTAGCTTAGGCAGCAAGTTTAAGCGAATTTAATAGTTCTTGTAAGTCGGCGGCCTTAGGAGTGATTAACCAAAATTTTTCTACCATGTCTTCAAAAGAATCTATAATTCGTTTGGCGTGAGAGCTTTTTGTGTATTGATAGTGTTCTTCAATAAACAGTAACAGCAATGATTGGTAGTCTGATTTTGATTCGGTAGTGATTCTATCAATATCAACTAATTCATTGTTTATTTTATCAACAAAATCGTGATGTTCATCTAAACAAAACGCTATCCCGCCTGTCATTCCCGCGGCAAAATTCAAACCGGTTTTTCCTAACACGACCACTACTCCTCCAGTCATATATTCGCAACAGTGATTACCTGCGCCTTCAATCACAGTAATGGCGCCTGAATTTCTTACCGCAAAACGCTCTCCTACCATACCAGCAGCGAAGAGTTTTCCTCCAGTGGCTCCATAAAGGCAGGTATTTCCTGCAATAATAGTTTCATTACTTTTAAATGTACTGTTTTCTGGGGGTCTGATTGAAATGATACCTCCATATTGACCTTTACCCACATAGTCGTTGCAATCACCCTCAAGATGAAGTTGCATTCCAATAGTGTTAAATGCCCCAAAACTTTGTCCTGCAGTTCCGGTAAAGTTGAATGTAAGTGTGTTGTTACCAAGTCCAGCATTACCGTACAGTTCTGTAATTTCCCCACTAACTCTCGCCCCGATTGAGCGGTTAAAATTCTTTACTGAGTAGTCAAGTTCCTTTGTGACCATTTTTTGAGTAGCACAAGTTCTGATAAATTCAATACTATCTTGCACCATGCGCTCAGCTAGCTCACCTGTATCAAATGAGTTATTTTTATTCCCTTCGTAAAACACATTGTCGGTTTTATGTAAAATTGCTCCCAGTGTAATTCTTTGATGTTTTGCGTGGATACCTGGATCACTGGTAAGTAAATCTGTCCTGCCAATTAGTTCAGGTAAAGAGCGCACTCCAAGTTGTGCCATTAATTCTCTAACTTCATTAGCAACAAAAGTGAAAAAATTGATGACCATTTGCATTTCACCATGGAAGTGTAACTTACGAAGAGTGTCATGTTGTGTGGCAATTCCAGTTGCGCAGTTATTTAGGTGGCAGATTCTCAGGTATTTACAACCCATAGCGATCATAGGCGCGGTGCCAAACCCAAAACTTTCAGCACCAAGTATTGCTGCTTTGATGATATCTAGTCCAGTTTTTAATCCACCATCTACTTGAAGTCTAACTTTGTGTCTAAGGTTATTTGCAACAAGGAGTTGATGCGTTTCAGGCAAACCTAATTCCCATGGAGTGCCAGCATATTTGACACTGCTCAGAGGCGAAGCTCCGGTACCACCATCATAGCCGGCGATGGTTATTAAATCAGCATAGGCTTTTGCTACACCTGTGGCGATGGTCCCAACTCCCGCTTCAGAAACTAATTTAACTGAGACTAAACATTTAGGATTAATTTGTTTAAGATCAAAAATTAATTGAGCTAGATCCTCAATTGAATAAATATCATGATGAGGAGGGGGTGAGATTAGTGAAACGCCTGGCATGGAGAGTCGTAACTTTGCAATCATAGGATTCACTTTGTCACCTGGTAACTGCCCACCTTCTCCGGGTTTTGCTCCTTGTGCAATTTTAATTTGTAGTACTTCGGCGTTTCGTAAATAATATGGTGTTACTCCAAATCTTCCAGAAGCAACCTGTTTAATTTTTGACTCAGCTAATGTCCCGTAGCGATTGCTATCTTCACCACCTTCTCCAGAGTTTGATCTGCCACCAATTGTGTTCATCGCCTTTGCAAGTGTTATATGAGCTTCAGGAGAGAGCGCTCCAAGTGACATTCCAGCCGAATCAAATCTTGGTAGAATGCTACTAATTGGCTCCACAAGATCAATGGAAATTTTTTTATTTTCATCAAAGCGAATTTTCATTAAGTCTCTAAGCACCATTGGTGGGCGGTGGTTAACTAATGATGAGTATTGTTTATACGCCTCTACATTACCTGTGTTGCAGGCCACTTGTAATGTGCGAACTACTTCTGGATTGAAAGCATGATATTCGCCACCATCTACATATTTTAAGAGTCCCCCCACTGACAATGTTTTTGAATTATCAAAAGCTTCTTTATGTTCTGCTAAAAATTCATGATAAAGAGAGTCAAAAGAGTGCCCACCTAACCTACTTGGGGTGTTTTTAAAACAATAGTTAACAATGCCTGAATCAAGCCCTACAATTTCAAATAATTGTGAACTTCGATAACTTGAAACAGTAGAAATTCCCATTTTGGAAAGAATTTTTAATAAACCTTTATTCATGCCTTTTCGATAATTATGCGCTAAAGCGATATGTTTATCTTGGTCTTGGTTGGCAAAAGTATAAAAAATTGTCTCATAGGCCAGATACGGATACACCGCGGTTGCGCCATTACCTATCAATACTGCGAGATGATGAGGATCTCTCACGGTAGCAGTTTCAACTAGGATGCTGGTTTTGGTTCTTAATCCGGCCTTGCATAAGGCATGATGGATCGCGCCGGTGGCCAAAAGAGCATGTACCGAATAATGCTCTGGATCTATCCCCCGATCGCTTAAGATTATTACACAGTTGGATTGTGAAACTGAAGTGATCGCACGGTTAACGATTTCGTCGAGAGCGGCTTGCAAAGTAATTTCTCGTTTTGCTAGAAGCGAAATAGTACAACAACTCCATAGGGTGTTAATGGTGTCTTGTAATTCTAAAAATCGTTTTTGAGAAAGTAAAGGTGTTCTGATTACAATTTTTTTAACATGCTGCTCATCAAAAGTAAAAAACGCAGGTTCAGGTCCTATGCAAGTTTCTAGTGACATGACCAGGTTTTCTCTCAGTGAATCGATAGGGGGATTAGTTACCTGTGCAAATTGCTGCCTAAAGTAGTCATATAGTGAACGTTGCTTTGTTGATAGAAGTGGTAGAGGGGTATCGTCGCCCATGGAGCCTACTGCTTCTGAACCTGCATTAGCGAGAGGTTTAAGAATACTTTCAATTTCTTCTTTGTTAACTCCAAAGGCTTTTAGTAGTGATTGATACGCATCACTTGTTGTTATAGGTTGATACAAAACCGAAGAACTGCTATCAGGTTTGATGTAGTGTACGTGAGATTTTATCCATTGTGTATAGGGTCTTTTTTTCTCAAGTAGTTGATCAAATATTTCTTGCTCGCCTAGAATTTTATTTTGAGTTAAATCTGCTACGAGCATTTCACCTGCACTTAGTTTACCTTTAGCCACCACTTCGCTCGGAGCATAGTCGCGTACCCCAATTTCTGATGCTACGGTTAGGATTTTTTCTGTGGTGAGCACCCAACGTGCAGGACGAAGTCCGTTTCTATCAGTGATGCATCCTGCAAAATTGTTATCAAAAAATGCCATACTAGCTGGCCCATCCCACGATTCCATACACATGGAGTAGTATTCATAAAACGACTTTCTTCGGTTTCCAATACCTGCCTGATTCGCCCAAGAAGGTGGAATGGCAACTCTCATACTCTCAACAATGCTTAGTCCGCCGGCTTTGAGGAGGCAAATAAGTTCATCAAAGCTGGCGGAATCTGAATCATTATGGTTGAACAAAGGTACCACATCATTGAGTTCTGACAATTCTCCGTTAAGGAAGTTTGGTGTTCGTGCTTCAAACCAAAATCTATTACCTTGCAATGTGTTTATTTCTCCATTATGTACGATATGATGAAAGGGTTGCGCTAATTTCCATCGCGGAATTGTATTAGTTGCAAATCGTTGATGGATTAAACACACTCGAGAGGCCATTAGTGGGTTCGCAAGCTCAGGATAAAAGTCAACCAAATGTTGTGGCAGAACTAACGCTTTGTAACAAATTAGTGATGAAGAAAAACTGCAGATATAAAAATCATCATGAATTCTAAGTTCATGCTCTACTTTTTTCCTAATACAGTAGCACGTTTTAGTCTCATTAAAATTGGGGCTGTTTGGTTTTTCAAAATAGAATTGGCAAATCACAGGCATATAATTTTTAGCTGTCTCGCCACAGAAGCTGACATTATGAGGAATTAATCTTTTGCCTAGAAATTTTAATCCAGCGTTTTGAGCATGTGCGATGAATGTTTGTTCCTCTAGTACTTGCAAGTTAGTTGCTTGGCTCATAAAAACTTGCGCCACAATGGTTGAGGATGTGAAGTTTATAGGTATTGTTGCGCAAACAGATTTCATGAACTCCATAGGCATGCTTATACTTATCCCACACCCATCACCACTTAAACCATCGGCGTCAATGGCTCCACGGTGCATAAGTCTGGTTAATGACTCTAGTGAATAATCGATTACCTTTCTTTGTGGCCCTTCAAGGCTAATAAGTAGCCCAAATCCACAAGAATCTTTCTCAAAAGAAATATCATGGAGGGGGTAATGAGACTTGTCTCGTGATCGGTTTTGCATAGCACTATTTTATCAGTTAAGCAGAATTTGTATGAGAAGACCAATGATCACAAGTACGACCAAAGAAATTACTGATACCTTGTTTTGTTGTAGGTATGTAAGTTTAGGCTGCTTTTTAATCTCATTATTTGCAATAGGAAGTTCTGTTAATAAGTTGTCCTCAAGGAGACCAACTACGATCTCGTTTAATTTTTGGAAGTTTCCTCGACATTCCATTAACCGTTCTGCTGGAAGCATTGAGATTAGCTTAGTGCTATTCATTATCCCTGCATTCGCAAACTTAAACTGAAGATAGGAATGCATTTGCGAATAATCTAAAGCTGGGCAGGATAATACTGTAAACTTATTTTGTACGACCAATGGGGCTGGATGTCCTTCGAGTTTATGCTTGATATCTTCCACATTTCCACACATTATTAAACGAGGGCACGTTAAACCAAGTTCAGTAAAACTACTACAAAACTTAACAATTTCTACGAGTACTTTTGTTTGTAGTGAATGAGCGTTGTCAAGAATATAAATAGGAAGTATGCCATTTTTTAGTTGCTGATAAGTTTCTTTTGCGGCTTTGTTAGTAAGTTGCTTTACATTATCTTTACTTTGGAATTGAGACTGCTCAACTAAAAGAGATAAAAAATCAATCGGGGTGTTGACAGGAGAGCAAGTTAGAAAAACCGTGTGAAGTTCACTTTTTGAAGAACCATGTAAAGCGATAAGCTTTCCAAAGCTAGATTTACCACTTCCCTTTGCACCGGTTAAAAGGTAAAAAGCTTCTTGAGCCGAGATTTGTTGCACCCATTTCTCTACTACTGATTGGATGATGGGGTCAAAATATATTTCTTTGGTAGTATTTGTGTATTGAAAGGGCTGGTTTGTGAATCCATACATTTGCAGAGCTTGTTGAGAGAGGTAGTATCGGTTAGCAACCATGGGTTTCCATTTTATCCCATTGGAGCAAAAAAGTTAACAAGCTATTTTCGTCAACATTATTTTCAACATACGCTTGGCCTATTTTTTTGAGAAGAATTAGGTTAAAGGTTCCGCTGTTTTTTTTATCTTGCCTCATCGCTTCTAGGAAAGCTGGTGCAGATTTGATTTGATATGTGGTAGGTAAATTATATAGCGCTAAAACTTTTTTAAGTAACCTAATATCGTCTGATGTTATCGTGCCTAGAAAAGAAGCAGAAAAACATGCCGCCATAACCATTCCTATTGCCACTGCTTCACCGTGACTGTGCGATTGATATTTTCCTAGCGACTCAATGGCGTGACCAAAACTATGGCCAAAATTTAATAATTTTCTTTCACCTTGCTCAAACTCGTCACTAGAAATAATAGCCGCTTTAATTCTCATTGCCCAAGTGATAATTGAAATGAGCGATCCGCTTTCTCGAGCCATGAGTTTTTCGTGACTCGCTATTAGAAAGGTGAGCGTTGAGGCGTCATGAGTCATAGCGTATTTAATTACTTCAGCAAATCCCCCATAATAATGAACATCTGCCAAGCTTGATAATGTGTTAACGCTTGAAATAATTGCCTGGGGCGGATAAAAGCTACCAACGATATTTTTACCGGCGTTGAGATTAATCGCAACTTTTCCACCTATTGAAGAGTCAACCTGTGCGAGTAGTGTGGTTGGTATTGAAAGATACGTGATACCACGCATATAGGTAGCGGCGCAAAATCCTCCCAGATCGCCAACCACCCCACCACCAACCACCACTAAAATATCGTTGCGATGGGTTTTTAAAGAAAACATCTTTTCCAGGACAGCTTGATAGGTTGTAAAATTCTTATAAATCTCGCCATCTGGAATTATTATTGATCCTTTGTGTCCGCTTTTTCCACATGCTTCAATAACTGATTGTTCATATAATGAAGCAATAGTTTGGTTTGTGATAAGAATGTAAGAGTTATTGTTGAGAAGATGGCGCAATGTATCAGCCTCGCCAAATAAATTTTCTCCTATATATATAGGAACTTCTCTAGTGGTATGACGAACTGTAATTGTATCTAGCTTCATATCGTTACACCTCGAGCGGAGAGCATAGAAATTAATCGCGTGATGCTAGAAATCACGGGTTCTTTCCTCGACCAAAAAGTAATCGTCGCGCAGTGTTGGTATATAGACCTTCGGCGTAACTGCATCAATCGTAAACTCAGCACTAAGTTTCTACTTATCAATGGTCGTTTGGAAATTCCCTTTGAGTATCGTAAGCGGGCAATTTGTTTTTGTAGTGGAATGGCCATATAAATACATACACCCTGTACACGGAGATACCAACGATTAGATTTTATTTCAATTACGCCAGCTCCAGTAGAAAGTAACGGTGGGGCGCTGATTGAACGCAAAAGGTTAGATTCAATCATTCTGAACTTTCGAATCCCTCTGTAACGAATTAGTTCTGAAATAGTTTGTTTTGTAGAATCAGCGATTAAAGTATCTAAATCGTATGAAATGATTTGGCAATGGTTAGCTAGAGCAGTAACAAGCGTAGACTTGCCCACACCTGTTGGGCCAATAACAAAAATGGAATTGGCCAATTGACTTATCGGACTGTGGCCTTGATAATTTTAGGCGTAATAAAAATAAGTAATTCTGTCTTGGAGTCGCTTTGTGTGTCTCTTCTAAATAATGCGCCTAAGATTGGAATATCACCAAACAAAGGTACTTTACTGCGTTGGCTCCTTTTACTCTGCTCGAAAATACCACCTAATACGATAGTGTCACCATTGGATACAATTACTTGGGTGGTGACTTGTCTGGTGTCAATACTGGGCACACCATTTGCGCCCGCGGTGCCAGGTGAATCCTTTTTGATTTTCAGATCCATAATGACTTTTTCATCAGGAGTTATTTGCGGAGTTACAGTCAAGCCTAAGGTGGCTTTTTTAAATGAAGTTGTGGTGGCACCATTTGCACCGCTCTCTTGATAGGGAATATCTACACCCTGCTCAATGGTCGCTTCTTTTTGTTCAACAGTTATTACTCTGGGGTTAGAGACTACTTCTCCACGATCTTCCACTTGCATGGCAGATAATTCTAAGGTAAGGAAGCCGTTTTTTACACTACCCAATGTCGCACCAATAATCCCCCCGCCACTTATCGCATTAGAGTAATTAAAACCTCCTCCGATAGGAAATTTTGTATTGCCAGGGGTAGCAAGAGTGTCTAGGTTGCTTTGAGAAAGCGCTGCAGTAGGCGAGATTTGTAGTGTGTTATCTCCTTTTGTATAATTGCCTGTAAATCCAAACCTTGAGCCAATTTCATCAGAGAAAGTATTATTAGCGATAACAATCCTACTTTCAATTAACACTTGCTTGATTGGTATATCAAGTCGACCAATAAAATTCCTAATCTCATTCAAGTTCTCTGCAGTTTCTTTGATGAGGAGCGTGTTTGTTCTAGCATCAATGATTACACTCCCTCGTTCTGAGATAAATGTGTTTTTTGCATCTCCCTTCAATAGGGAAGCGATTTCACTAGCTTTAGCGTAGTTGATCTGGATAAACTCACTTCGTAATGGCGCAACTGCTTTAGCTACTGTTGTGCTTTCAAGTTCTAGCTTGTCTTGTCTTGAAAATTCTTCTACAGTACCAATCCGTAAAATATTTCCATCAATTCTTTTTGAAAGATTTTTAGATTTAAGAATTACATCCAGCGCTTCATCCCAAGGTATATCTTTTAGATTCAAAGTTAATTGTCCCCCAACAGAATCAGAGATAATCATATCAAGTTTAGAGACATCGGCGATGATGTTTAATGCTGTGCGCACCTCTATGTTATTGAAACTAAGACTGATTTTTTCACCCTTATACTGAGGCTGATTTTTTTGCCGTATAGAAATTTGATCTTGGGTGAGTGGTTTTACTTCGATAATAATCAATGACTCTCTCTGGTAAGTAACATAATCGTAATCGTCACTGTCAGTCTGTACAGTTACTCTTGTGATATTTTGATTATTGATTGGGTAAAGGCTAAATGATTTTAAGGTGGACTCAAAGTCAGAAACATCGTAATTTTGTACTATTTCAGAATTCGGCGAAGAGTTATTTATATCTATCACTAGGCTTTTGCCTTCGGTTCGAGGGTTTAATAATGCAGTTCCTCCACTAGTTTCAATAATAACGCTACCGCCCCGATTAGGAAGTCTCTTAAAGTCAATATTTTTAAGTTTAGTTATTTTCGAAGTAGCTGTGTTGATTTTAATTATGTATTGATTATCACCTGAACTGACCTCTTCGTAGGAGACTGGCAAAGTTAGCGTGACAATAAATCGGGTTTTTTTACCATCTTGGTAAGATCTGATATCTTTGATGCCTTTGGAGCTCATTTTAGGAGTTGACAGAGTTGCAGTAGCGATTTCGCTACTAACGCCATCAAAATCAATGTTGAGACTGAGGGGTTGAGATAACGCAATAATACGAGGCTTAATGCTTTTACCATCTTTAAAAGTAAACAAAATCGAAATTGATTCAGAAGAATCATCAGTAGCTACCGCACTGGTGATAGTTGATTGTGCACCCACCGAAGTTCCGCTTACAACAAGTGTAAGCAATAGGAGTAATTTTTTCATAGTATATACCTCATTATTCTTTTTTCATAATTTTTAAAACTTTCTTTTCTGAATCACCACCGGAGGGAGACCCTTCTTCAATAATTTCAACGAAGGCTTCATTGACAGATTTAATTCTTCCGTTGTTAGTTCCAATTTTTTCATTAAGTTTGGCGTACTTGATAAGCCCATCTGATGTTTGCAATATAATTTTTGTATTTTTCGTAGCTGGTTCTACAATAAAACCGAGATAGGTAAATGATTCTATAGGGTATGATTCTAGTGGTTCAAGTGTACGGTTTTCTCTCTGCCGTTTTTCAATTTCAGCCTGAATAGAAATTACATCTTTTCTAGTAAAAGGATCCCGACCTAGTGTTTCGCCAGTGTATTCAAAATTTTCAACTGGTTTATAACCAGGTATAGGTTTAATTGATAGCCGAAGATTGGTATTGGTCTCTTCAATAAATTTATTTATGTCTTCCGTACCTTTACCACATCCTGCCAACACTACTGATACAAGAAGCATACAGATATAATTTCGGTTGATATTAATTAGCAACATAGCGATATGTTTTTGCTACTACAGTAATTTTAAGAATCTTTTCGTTCAGAGAATTAGATTTTCCAGAAGGAGCAAGAGTAAAGTCACCAAGGGTGATAATACGAGGTGTGAGCGCAAGCTCACTCACAAATTTTCCAAGACTATGATAGCTCCCAGAAATAGACAATTTAATTGGTTGTTCAGCGTAGAATTCTTTTGAGATTTCCTTTTCACCTGGGCTAAATTGATCAATTTTGACATCTGATTCACCAGCCACATCGGTGATATCCCGTAGCACTTCGCTGATGTCAACTTTTACGGGGAGTAAGGTAAGAAGCACCTTGAACGTTTGTTCCATCTCGTCGATTTGTTTTTGAAAAAGATTTAGGTTTGGCGCTTTCTGTGCTAATAATTGGTAGTCGCTTTTTTTCTTTTCTATAGTTGAGCTGAGATTAGAGATTGAATTGATCTGAGGAATAATTAATAAAACATATAAAACAACCGTGACAATGATAGCTTCTATGGCTAGAAAAATAATTCGTATTTCTAAAGAAAGTGAACCTATTTTCTTTAATTTATCCGAGTCTATGCTTTTTAGTTGCTCAAGTAATAATGCAAAGTTTAATTTCATAGCAAGTTATTTTTTATTCTGAATTGCAGCATTTGTTGGTTTAAGGTTGTTTTCTGTTTCTTCTTTTTTAATTAGAAATGTCAAGCCGAATGATACTGATTTTTGTTCGGGAACTTCCTTGATTTCACTTAAGCGAGGCTCTGTGAAAACTGGAGAAGTGTTAATATTATTTACATATGAAGAGACCCTTCCAGCTGTATCTGCAAATCCTCGCAGAGTTACCGTTAAACCATTAGTAGAAAGATTATCAAGCCAAATTCCATTTTCAGGTAAGACGTTCATTATCTCTTGAAAAAATTGAACTGTAGCGGGTCGGTCTTTTTGTAATTGCTCAATGATTGACATTCTGTCTTGTAAGTTCCTCTTCTTTTTTTCCAAATCTTCTATTGATTTGAGTTCTTTGTTAAGGTAAGTAATTTCTTTGTCTAAATAAGCAACCCGTTGATTGTGTTGTTCTATCCTCGCATCAAAGATTAGCTTAACCCCGTACATGCTAATTGATACCGCGCATAAAACTATAGCTACAAGCAGAAAGAAAATGTTATTTTTCTCCTTGATGAGTTGATTTCGCCAAGGTAATAAGTTAATCCTATAAACTAATCTATTTTTCATATTTATTTAAACGCTCGCATGGCTAAGCTTCCAGCGACTAGCAAACTTGAGCTATTAAGTTGTAACTGCTTTTTTGAAACTCTAAAAGCACAAGACATTCCGGAAAAGGGATCAAGCACATTACAATGAATACCTAATCGTGATTCAACTAATTCACTAATCCCATCAATATTTGAACAACCACCTGCGAGTGCAATAAAATCAACAGTTTCTACATGGTTATTGTTGTAATAAAAACGTAAAAGTCTGTTAATTTGGTTGACAATATCTTCTTTGAATGGATTGAGCAATTCAGTTTCATAGTTATCAGGTAAGCCGCCTTCTCGTTTTAATCTTCCTGCGTCGTTATAAGACACACCATATTTGGACATTATTTCATCGGTAAGCTTCTTTCCTCCAAAATTAGCAACTCGTGCAAAAGTGATATCGCCATTATCAAAGATGGTCGCGTTGGTATTAATTCCTCCGATATCAATCAATGCAATTGCTTTGTTTCTGCCATAGTCAGGAAAATTTTCATTAACAAGTGGATAGATATTTTCAATGGCGTATGTACTCACATCAATAACAGCGGGTGTCAATCCAGCTTGTTGTGCTGTTTCCACTATAGTTGATATATCGGTAATTTTAGCACCAGTGATAATTACATCACTTAAGTCGGGTGAGACGCTACTTGGACCAAGTACTTTAAAATCAATTGCCATGTCCTCAATTGGGAACGGAAGATATTGATCGGGGTAGGTTTGAATCAAATTTAGAATTTCTTCATCACTTGCAAGCGATGAGAACTGAGCGATTTTAGTAATTGCGTCAGATCCAGAAATTGCAAAAGCTGCCTGTTTGGTTGAAGCGCCGTATTTTGAGACTAAGTCCCTGATCTTATCAGCTACTTCTTCAATCTTAACTATTTTAGAATTTACCACCATACCTTCTTCAAGTGGTAAGATGCCGAAATGTTCAATTTTATAATTGTTACCATTTTTACTAAATTCCATTAGTTTTACGGTAAAATTACTGATATCTATACCAATTAATCCCTTTCCCTTTGTTAAAAAATCAAACATATATAATAATTATCTGCAAATTAAGGTATCTAGCATGCTATAGTATTAGATTATACTACAAATGATTGTATATTCACTATAATAAGATTAACATTGCAAGAAGACTTTACACCTACACCAATCGTTCAGCAACCCCAATCTCAGGTAAATTCTGGCTCGCTTTTTCTAAAAATCACACTGATATTTCTTGTTTTTGCCTCAATTTCAACAGTCGGGGTTTTTATGTACGCCATTTTTGCACTACCTTCAATGCAAGAGCTTAAGGATGTCAAGCTTCAGGTACCAATGGAGATCTATGATCGGAATAACAAACTCATTGGGTTGTTTGGAGAGCAATTTAGAAAACCCATTTCATTGAGCAGTTTACCATCCTATGTGCCCCAAGCGTTTTTAGCGGCAGAAGATGCGCGGTTTTATAGTCATTCTGGAATAGATGTAATTAGTTTACTTCGTGCAGTAGTTTCTTTAGTTAAAACCGGTAGAAAAGATCAAGGTGGAAGCACTATAACTATGCAGTTAGCAAGGAATTTTTTTCTGACGAAAGAAAAAAAATTCTCAAGAAAGTTTATAGAGATATTACTTGCATTGAAAATTGAAAGGAGCCTAAGTAAGAATGAAATTCTTGAGCTCTATTTAAATAAGATTTTTTTCGGTTACCGTGCATACGGAATATCGGCTGCAGCGCGAGTTTATTTTGGAAAAGAGCCAAGTGAATTAACTATTGGAGAAGCCGCTGTTTTGGCTACCCTACCTCAGCGCCCTTCAGCAAACAACCCCATTAAAAATCCTTTCGCAACTTCCCTAAGAAAGAATGAGTATGTTTTGCCAAGAATGAGGGAGTTAGGTTACATAAATAAAGAAGAATATAAAAAAGCGATTGATGAAAAAATCAATGCCTCTTATCACCCTGTAACTTTATCTAGTGAAGCGGGTTACTTAAGTGAGCAAGTTAGATTGCAATTAGAATCAGTGATTAAAGGGGATCTATTCAGTGGAGGCTATAAAGTTTACACTACCTTAGATTCCGTCATGCAAAATTATGCTAATGAAGCTTTACGAAATGGATTGATTGCCTATGCACTAAGGAGTGGCTTTGATCGAAGCAAGATTGAGCGCTTGCCGATGCCAATAAGTTCGTATGATCCTCTTGACTTAGATCAGGAAATACAAAAGTTAGGAATATATGGTGACTTACAACCGGGAATTGTACTTGCTACTTCATCCCAGCTTGCTTGGGTATACCTAGGAGGAGGTCAAAAAGCAACACTTGGTGTAAAAGATATCTTATGGGCTAGACCAAGGTTGTCAGGTGAAGTCATAGGGCCTGCGCCAAATGCGGTTAACTTAGTTTTGAGCCCTGGCGATATTATATGGGGTACGTATAAAGAGAACAATTTTTTATTTACTCAGAAACCGCCAGCAGAAGGGTCTATAGTAGTTCAAAATCCTCATACTGGTGAGGTGTTGGTAATGGTTGGTGGGTACGATTTTGTGAGAAGTAAGTTTAATAGAGCAACTCAAGCAAAGCGACAAATCGGCTCATCCTTTAAGCCTTTTTTATATACGGTGGCACTAGAGAATGGTTTTACACCTTCAAGCATCATTCAAGATGAGCCTGTTGTGATTTTTGATTCAACACTGGAAGGACAGTGGAGACCAGATAATTATTCTGATAATTTTGAAGGACCAATAAGATTTAGAGAAGCGCTAGTACGATCTCGTAACTTAGTTTCAATTAGAATTTTACAAGAACTTGGGCTCGATCTTGTTTTGCCTGCGCTAAAACGATTTGGGTTTACTGATAGTACTTCAGCTCCAAAAAATCTATCCCTTGCGCTCGGAGCAGGTCATAACACGCCACTAAATCAAAATAATAGTTTTGCTGTTTTTGCAAATGGAGGATATAAAGTTTCATCTTGGTTTATTAATAAAGTGCTTGATTCCGACGGAAAAATTGTTTATTACCAATCTTACCAAGCAAGTTGCCAAAAATGTTTTACTCCTCCTACAGGTGAAAAAGTCCATCTACAAGATCTAGGCGCGGCAACTTCATCCTCATTCCCAATTGCAAAATCAAACCCAAACTATAAAATATCAACTTTAGTATCTACTAATTCTTTGTCGCAAAATGGGCCAAGAGATGAAAAACCTAATTCAGATAGTAGTAAAAAATATGACCGGTTGATCCAATATAATCAACGCATTATCGACCCAAGAGTTGTTTTTATTGTTGATTCAATTTTGAAAGATGTAACTACGCGAGGTACCGCTGTGAGTATTGGTAAAGAATTTCCTGATGAGTCCTTTGCTGGCAAAACAGGGACCACTAATGATTCTAAAGATTCATGGTTTGTCGGATTTAACCGATCGTTGGTTGCTACTGTGTGGGTTGGCTATGATGATTATACGACCCTCGGTAAATTAGAAACAGGATCTTCACTTGCGCTACCAATATGGATAAGTTTTATGAAATCCACTAAGGAAATTAGAGATAAACAGCCAAATTATGTGATTAATTATGCCACACCAGAAGTGTATGGAGTAAGCCCAGACAATGATTCTGAGTTGTTACGCACTCCTCCTAGCGGGATTATAATCACCACAATTAATAAAGTTACGGGACTTCCCGTGGATAATCAATTGATAAATTTAATTAATACCTTAGGGGTGGATGGGTACCATAAAAACTATCAAAAAAATCTTAAAGTTGAAAAAAATAAAACGCAAAACCCAGACGAAATCCAAGAATATTATCTTGTTGAAAATATACTCACTTCTGAAGAGCAAACAACAATTCAAAACTTTTTCCAATAATTCAAAATAAATCTTGTATAATGGTTACCCCACAAAGCGTTAAGTTTTGTTTCTTTTATAAATTAGAAATGATAAGTCAAGGCGAACATTTTTTTAATGTTCGTGTATATTGCATAATATTGCAAAATATTACATGAGAATCAAGCGTACTTACACATGCGCATCAGACACAGTAATTATATGTTTTTGAGTGTTGCATGGTCAAAAGAATAAGTGCATACGAAGGATGCCTTGGCAGTTAGAGGCGATGAAGGACGTGGCAGTCTGCGAAAAGCTTCGGGGAGTCGACAACAGGCTTTGATCCGGAGATGTCCGAATGGGGAAACCCACCTCATTGGAGGTATTTACATCTGAATACATAGGGTGTAAAAGCGAACCTGGAGAACTGAAACATCTAAGTAACCAGAGGAAAATAAATCAACCGATATTCCCTAAGTAGTGGCGAGCGAACGGGGAACAGCCCAAAAGTTATCATTTAGTCAGCAGAATCATCTGGAAAGATGAGCCATAGTAGGTGATAGCCCTGTAGGCGTCAGCTGAGTGATAATGAAAGTGAGTAGAACGGGACACGTGAAATCCTGTTTGAACATGGGGGGACCATCCTCCAAGGCTAAATACTACTAACTGACCGATAGTGAACGAGTACCGTGAGGGAAAGGTGAAAAGAACCCTTGTTAAGGGAGTGAAATAGAACCTGAATTCGTATGTATACAAGCAGTGGAAGCTTTCTAAGGAGAGCGACTGCGTACCTTTTGTATAATGGGTCAGCGAGTTACTCTTACTGGCAAGCTTAACCGTACAAGGGGAGGCGAAGGGAAACCGAGTCTTAAAAGGCGTTAAGTCGGTGGGAGTAGACCCGAAACCAGACGAGCTAACCATGGCCAGGATGAAGGCAGGGTAACACCTGTTGGAGGTCCGAACTCACTACTGTTGAAAAAGTAGGAGATGAGCTGTGGTTAGGAGTGAAAAGCTAATCGAGTCTGGAGATAGCTGGTTCTCCCCGAAATCTATTTAGGTAGAGCCTCATGTATTTCTTACGGGGGTAAAGCACTGTTATGGCTAGGGGGACGTAAGGTCTTACCAAACCATTGCAAACTCTGAATACCGTAAAGAACAGCATGGGAGACACACTATGGGTGCTAAGATCAATAGTGGAGAGGGATACAGCCCTGACCGTCAGCTAAGGTCCCAAAATTATAGTTAAGTGGGAAACGATGTGGGAAAATTTAGACATCCAGGATGTTGGCTTAGAAGCAGCCATCATTTAAAGAAAGCGTAATAGCTCACTGGCCGAGTAGTCCTGCGCGGAAGATTCAACGGGGCTCAAACTATATACCGAAGCTGCGGGTTTAATCGCAAGATTGAGCTGTAGGGGAGCGTTCTGTAAGCCTGCGAAGGTGGATCGTGAGGTCTGCTGGAGGTATCAGAAGTGCGAATGCTGACATAAGTAACGATAAATGGGGTGAAAAACCCCATCGCCGAAAACCCAAGGTTTCCTGCTCAACGTTAATCGGAGCAGGGTTAGTCGGGACCTAAGAAGAGGCCGAGAGGCGTATTCGATGGAAAGCAGGTTAATATTCCTGCACCTTATGTAACTGCGATGGAGTGACGGAGAAGGTTAGGTTAGCCAGAGATTGGTAGTTCTGGTTTAAGCTGTTAGTCAGGTTTCCATGGAAAATCCGGGAAACTATTGATGAGAAGTGATGACGGGTCTCCGCGAGGAGATGAAGTAACTGATACCACGCTTCCGAGAAAAGCTTCTAAGCTTCAGGTTACATAAGCTCGTACCGCAAACCGACACAGGTGGGTAGGTAGAATATACTAAGGCGCTTGAGAGAACTCAGTTGAAGGAACTAGGCAAATTGACACCGTAACTTCGGAAGAAGGTGTGCCATCACTATGTTGCTCGGAGAAACACCGGGTTGCAGAAGATGGTCTCAGAAAATCGGTGGCTGCGACTGTTTATTAAAAACACAGCACTCTGCAAACTCCTAAGAGGAAGTATAGGGTGTGACGCCTGCCCGGTGCCGGAAGGTTAAATGATGAGGTTAGCCGCAAGGCGAAGCTTTTGATTGAAGCCCCGGTGAACGGCGGCCGTAACTATAACGGTCCTAAGGTAGCGAAATTCCTTGTCGGGTAAGTTCCGACCTGCACGAATGGCGTAACGATAGCCACGCTGTCTCCAACTGAGACTCAGTGAAATTGAATTTGCTGTGAAGATGCAGTATACCCGCGGCTAGACGGAAAGACCCCGTGAACCTTTACTATAACTTTACACTGAACTTTGAATTCATCTGTGTAGCATAGGTGGGAGGCGTTGAAGCATTGGCGTTAGCCAGTGTGGAGCCGACAGTGAAATACCACCCTGATGCGCTCGGAGTTCTAACCATGACCCGTTAACCGGGTTTGGGACACTGTATGGTGGGTAGTTTGACTGGGGCGGTCTCCTCCAAAAGAGTAACGGAGGAGTACAAAGGTACTCTCAGCACGGTCGGAAATCGTGTGTAGTGTGCAAAGGCATAAGAGTGCTTAACTGTAAGACAAACAAGTCGAGCAGGTACGAAAGTAGGTCTTAGTGATCCGGTGGTTCTGTATGGAAGGGCCATCGCTCAACGGATAAAAGGTACTCCGGGGATAACAGGCTGATACCGCCCAAGAGTTCATATCGACGGCGGTGTTTGGCACCTCGATGTCGACTCATCACATCCTGGGGCTGAAGCAGGTCCCAAGGGTTTGGCTGTTCGCCAATTAAAGTGGTACGTGAGTTGGGTTTAGAACGTCGTGAGACAGTTCGGTCCCTATCTACCGTGGGCGCTGGAGACTTGAGGGGAGCTGTTCTTAGTACGAGAGGACCGGAATGGACGCGCCTCTGGTGTACCGGTTGTCACGCCAGTGGCATCGCCGGGTAGCTATGCGCGGATGGGATAACCGCTGAAAGCATATAAGCGGGAAGCCCACCCCAAGATGAGGTCTCCCGAGAATTTAATTCTCCTAAAGAGCCGTTCAAGACCAGGACGTTGATAGGCTGGGTGTGGAAGTACAGCAATGTATGGAGCTTACCAGTACTAATGGCTCGTGCGTTTTGACCATGCATCACTGAAAAACATATAAATGTATCAGTGGTGAATTAGGTTAGATTCTCTCTCAATAATACACATGAACGCCAACATTTATCATTTCATAATTTTGCCTGGCATACATAGCTAGTTGGTACCACCTGAACCCATCTCGAACTCAGAAGTGAAACGACTAAGCGCCGATGGTAGTTTGGGGATCTCCTCACGCGAGAGTAGGTAGTGACAGGCTTTTCTTAAAAGGGTAATTAAGCCTCATGATGAATAATCATGGGGCTTTTTTGCTTTAAACTCATTCTAATTTTCATTTTTGTATTGATTTATAGACCTAATCTAAGCAATTATTTTATGTTTATAGTCTTTACACTCGTGTTATAATCAAAACTATAAACTTAGGGGCGTACAAAATAAATAATATATAACATAGAGGTCATTCATCATGCGACAAATATTTTCATCTAACATTGCAAATCTTTTTTCAATAAATCTTCTCCCTCTCTGCTTTTAACTTCTTTTTCATTTCCAAGCCAATCACTAGCAATTACTTACAATGATGCAGATGGTAATGGTTTTCTTAATATCGCTACACCACAAGAATTAGTTTCCATCTGTCAAAATCCTACTGGTTTTTATGAGCTTGTAAAGGTTATAAATTGATGGCAGATTTAAATCTTAATCAAGATCTAACCCTTAGTAGTTTAAATACTAAATTTGTGGGTAATGGCCATACTATTACCTTGATATCAAATGCAAGTAACTTTGCTTTAGATGATGATAGGGTTGTTAGAAAAGCCTTAATAAAAGTTTTAGGTAGTGAAGGGAAGGTTGAAAACCTAAGAATTCATGTTAATTTCAATCTCACATTGCCACCTAATGTAAGTCAATTTTATATTGCCCCATTAATAGCTGAAAATTATGGTGTAATTAAAAGCGTAAGAACCACTGGTACAATTAATGTAAATTACAATAATTCCCAGATAAATAGTCTTGTGCCTACCATATACATTGGCGGTATAGTTGGAAGTAATTCAGGAAGTTTCTGTAAAGATGAAGATGGCTCTTGTGGTGCATTTAATGAAAATTCTGAAATCTCTGTCTCATTTGTTAGGATTAATGCCACAGCAGGATATATTAATACTTATGACACTCCACATATATTCGCAGGAGGTGTTGTAGGGAGAGACGAATATAATTCTATCTCACAGCTAATTCCATACACAAGATATTCTCTTGATAGTTATACCGATTGGGATACACCACTTCCCCAGAGCATACCTAGTAACCACATCCAATCACTCAATAATTTCGCAGTACTAAACAGAGATGGCACTGTAAATTATAGCGATATCTATAGAAGTATGTTTGTGTTTGACGATCACCGTTACAAGTATAGATACAGTTCGGGCTGGGGTAGTTGGCATAATTTTAGTTATTGGAATGGTTTCAGATGTAAGAGTGGTACCGTTTCTCCCCATAGAAGAGAAACAGGAACGCACTACATCAGTCTTAATACGGATAAATTAACTCTTCGATTACATGACAACACTTCAAAAAACTATATTACGATTACCTCACAATGTTTATCTAACATTTGCTTAGCGGACATACTAGCTGGAAATAAAGATTTCATATACTTTCAGGAAGCACATAGAAATCCTCCTCGCTTTAGAGGCATACAATTAAATTCAATTATAGGATTAAATTGCTTAGATCAATATAGTGATGATAAAAGTATTGCAGATTGGATTAGCTATGATTCAAATCGCGCCAACAAAATTTTAACTCCAGTTTCAAACGCAAGACCAAATCCTTCAGGTAATTATGGTGAAAGTTGTAAGGGCGAGTAACAATTGAAATATAAATTCAAAAATTATATACTCACTATAAGTATTTTAATGTTCGTAGTTGGTTTTACCATTAGCTCGTATTCAGAAGAGGGTGGTAAAGATAAACATTACCATGTGATTGGTGGAGCATTCAGAGGGTATGTTTCTAAGGGAGATTCAATTTACGATAGTAGAGTGTATGATTTAAATGATAGTTACAATAGCAAAACTGCTGAATTTGAATCAATGACAACTAAATATGAGAGTCAATTTTATAGTTACCTTTACCTTTCTGAGTCTAATGTGGGGTTTGAAATAACAGTTTTAACTGATTTATCCTTTGTTAAACTGGGACTAGGTACGGATACGATAGCTACTGGTTCTTGTCATGTTACGAAAGACAGAGAATGTATGTACGATGTTAGAGAATTTGTACCTAAAGTGAAAGAGACTTCTGGCTTTAGGTCTCCCCTACGTCATTTTAGTATTTTATTTGGAGTAAGTCAAAATAATTATCTAAGCATTGACTTAGATTATTCGAGAGATGATATTAAGTATAAACTTAGAAACGCTAAGAAGGTCTATGTACCCAGGTGTATCTCTGAAGGGCCTTATTATTTTAGGTGTTTAGCTGAAGGAGCTTATTTTGATTTTACCCATAACTACTTATTTTCTAATAATCTAGGTATGACTCTATCTCCAAATGATGAGCCTATTAATCCAAAAGCAAAATTCAATGGTATATTTAGCCCTGATGGTATTGGTATAGGGATGAGGCATTT
>JASGCS010000002.1:0-56939 GCA_030054035.1 Candidatus Methylacidiphilales bacterium | reverse complement strand
GTGGAGCATTCAATTGGTATGTTTCTAAGGGAGATTCTATTTACGATGGTAGACATGAATACTATGATGAAAATAAAAGATTGTCCGATCCTTATGACAAATTTACTAACTTTGCTCCAATTTCAACTAATAGAAATCGTTTCTTTTATACCTATCTCTATCTTTCTGAATCTTTAATGGGGTTTGAATTAACTGCAACGACTTTTCCCTTGAATGATGAAAAAGAAATATGCAAAAATTGTATAAGAACATATAGTGATATTAAAGAGTTCATACCAAAAACGAGTAAATCATCAGGTTTATTCGGTAATATAAAATCATTTAGTGTTTTATTTGGAGTTAGTCAAAATAATTATCTAAGCATTGACTTTGATTACGCGAGGGAAAATATTCTGTATAAAATAAGAAATGCTAAGAAACTCGTTGTTTTCGACAAGTTTGGTAATCGTTGTAATTGCTACAATTCTGTTCAATTACCTGCCGAATATTTGATTCCCAAATTAGATTTGACTTACAACTATTTATATACTACAAATGCATTGGAGAACGGGCCTTCCAAATATGAAGGTAAAGAATATGACCCAAAATTCAATGGTATATTTAGCCCTGATGGTATTGGTATAGGGATGAGGCATTTATTTCCTGATGATTCATTGTATGTTGGTTGGAGTGTATTATCGTACAAAACTTCGTATGTGACAGACGCTGATGTGTCGGAACGGTCATACCTTAAGTTTAAGTATATTTATGGGTATAACATAAAGTTAGGTTGGATAATTGAATAATGGTGAGTAACAATTGAAATATAAATTCAAAAATTATATACTCACTATAAGTATTCTAATGTTCGTAATTGGTTTTACCATCAGCTCGTATTCAGAAGAAGAAAGCAAAGTAAGACATTACCATGTGATTGGTGGAGCATTCAATTGGTATGTTTCTAAGGGAGATTCTATTTACGATGGTAGACAATACTATGATGAAAATAAAAGTCCGTACAATTCTTATGACAAATTTACTAACTTTGCTCCAATCTCAACTAATACTAATCGTATTTTTTATTCATACCTCTATCTTTCTGAATCTTTAATGGGGTTTGAATTAACTGCAGCTACCCTTCCCGTTGTTGGGGATCAAAGAGAGAGATGCGGAAATTGTAGATATATTGAAAGTGATATTAAAGAGTTCATACCAAAAACGAGTAAATCTTCAGGTTTATTCGGTAATATAAAATCATTTAGTATTTTATTTGGAGTAAGTCAAAATAATTATCTAAGCATTGACTTAGATTATGCTAGGGATAATATTCTGTATAAAATAAAAAATGCTAAGAAATATACCACTTCCCGCAAGTTGACTAATAGTCCTAGTATTTGTAAAGACTCCTGCTTTTATTTACTTCCAATTGCTCCTACCTTAGATTTGACTTACAACTATTTATATACTACAAATGCATGGGATAGCGGTACTGCCAAGTATCAAGGTGAAGAACTTGACCCAAAATTCAATGGTATATTTAGCCCTGATGGTATTGGTATAGGGATGAGGCATTTATTTCCTGATGATTCATTGTATGTTGGTTGGAGTGTATTATCGTACAAAACTTCGTATGTGACAGACGCTGATGTGTCGGAACGGTCATACCTTAAGTTTAAGTATATTTATGGGTATAACATAAAGATTGGTTGGATAATTGAATAATGGTTCAATGATTAGGTTGATATTTGGAATTATTGTTTTAGCTTATATTCATCAAGGATGGGGTGAGGATACTAAAGACTCTGATTATATTGATAAGCATATTTCAGGTTTTATAAATTATAGTGTGGTGGGTAAGGGGGTGGATACAGATTTTGAAAATCTACAATCACTTTCACTTCGTTTTCGTTGGCAAGATACTTTTGATGATATTTTAAAAATACATGTTGAATTTTATGCAAATACTACAAGAGCAAGATATTCTAATGCGCTTAGTATAGATTACTCAGATCCATACTATACAAGTTATAAATTAAGAGGGGAGATTGATTCAACGACGGCTTATTGGGCTTGTTCTGGAAAAACAACATACTGTGCAAAGTATAATGATGAGTACAATAGTTATTTTCGCAAGTTTTTTCCTGAAAGGTATTCAGATCCCTATCAATATTATAATGACGATAACTACCATGTTCGTGTTTTTAATACGAGCCATTCTTATTTTCGTTTTGATGAGACTTATTTAGAGCTCGGTGATGAAGTGGCAAGTTTAAAAATTGGTAATCAGAAAATAGTTTGGGGTCAAAATTCATTAGTATCTCCACTTAATTTTTTGCTACCATTTTCTCAAACAGAGTTTAGTGTAAAGGCAAATGTATCTGATTATTTATATCCAAATCAGTTGGCGTTGCTAACAATTGTTGCAGATCCAACTTTAGAGCTTGAATTTTACTATTTTTTTAATCATGATCGTGATCCAGTGGGAGATTACTTTGGCAGAATACAAGCATTGCAAACTTCACATGTGTTTAAGAAAATTAATGCGCTATGTCAAGGCGAGGCGACTTGGGGCAGGAGTGAATGTGAATTTACGAATGATTATGGAGATGTAAAATATCGGCCAAATAAAAGCTCGCAACAAGCGTTTCGCTTACTCTATCATGACGAGGTTATCTTTGCACTTACTTACTTTAATGGATACTTTGGTCAAGTGCCAACCAGAGAAGGTATGGAAATGAGGCTGGTGCAAGCACTGCCTGCTTTACCTGCCCATGTTCCACTATGCCCTAGTCAATCTGATTGTTATTATAATCGAGAGAATATCAATCCCAACTTGAACACCCCGCTCTACAATATTGAAGTTGATTACCATAATGGATTTGCTCAAGTAGAAGCAATTGGTTTGGAGCTTTCTGTTGTAACTGAACCGCATTACACATTTCAGATTGATTATCTAAAATTCCTAAACCCAATCCCATTTTATGATTTTGATTTAGTTTCTGGATATGATGATACATATGAAATAAACCCGCCTCCATGTGCGCTATTATTACTTGCAGTTCAACATTATTCTTCTTCAAGCTATTTGGGTTGTAATAGACCAAGGACTAACTCAGATCGTATAGATGATAAAGAATACTTGCAAGCGTTAATTAAAAATGGCGGAAAGCTCTATAGTGAAGTGTATTATGAGTTTTTAAGTCTAGGCTTTAGTAATGAAGACGATGATGGCTTTTTTGCTAATTTTTATTTTTACCTATATAAATTTAAAAATAAAAAATACCCATCTGATGTGAAAGCTTATTACCCTTCCATTAATGAAATTACTATTATCCCTACTTTTCTACTTGGACAACGCTTTGGTATAGAAAATAAAGAGCAGGCTTCATTTATATTTGGGACTTTTTCATCTTGTCGTAAATGTTATGGCATCGCAACTAACTATTCTAGTAAGGTGTATGAAAATATTGAAATTAATTTTTATCTCGCATTTCCATTTACTAAAATACCTTTTTCATTTAATACTATCTATTTGCCAGATTATAAGAAGTTAGTACATCAAGCCATTAAAATTGGATTCTTGCAAGAGCCAATGGGATTACCAGCTGCGAATTTTGATAATGGGGATCTCTCTGATTATAATAAAGGTAATGCAAATGTTTATACTGGCTTCGGCGTTTCTTACTATTTTTAAAAATGCACTAAGTTATTTTGCTTTGTAAGAATGCCGATACCAGAGTATTAAATTCACTATACATGAAATTTTCGCGAGCTTAATTAATAGTAATTGATTGGCTTATTTATAGTCTAATTGCCAGGCTTGCCAATGCGGTAGGTGACTTTGTTATGATTGTTTATCATATCAGTGATGCTATTATAATGTCCTTAATGAAAATAAATAAAGTACTAGTTGACACTTTACTAAAGAAGCTCAAGCAGGCAACCAAAACCTCAATTCATCTATCTGCTTTGCCAGGACGAATGAGCAAGAGAATTGATCTGCTTGATCTGGAACTATGCAAAAAAGGGTTAAGCAAAGAGCTACTTACTAAGCTTTTACATGAAGTGGCATTTAGTGTAGAACTCTCAGTTTCCACATTGGAGAGATCGACAAGCAATGAAGACGAAAAGGCTGAAGCAGCTGCGTTAATTAGACGACTAGAAAATATTTATAATGAAAATGAAGACAACTTTTTAGAGTTTGGGTTTAAGAATTTTGGTTTTGGTTTTCCTCTCTTAGTAAAGAGAAGTAGAATTGATCCAGATAAAATTATTCACGCTCCATTACTGATTTGGTCGTTGGAATTAAAGAAAGTAACTTCTAAACCTAATACTTGGAAAATTGAGCGAAATGCTGATATGGTGGTTAAGTTTAATGAATTTTTACTCTCGTACTTAGAAACCGATGAAGCGTGCAAATATCAAGTTCCCGAATCAATCTTAGACGATGAAATTATTAATCAGGATGAAATAGAAAAAATTACTCAGGAATTATTAACCAAGCTCCATAGTGACTATATAATTAATAAAACTCTGCGTAGGGCTGAAAAGACCTCAGTTGAAAACTTACAAAATACTGAAATCCATTGGTCAGGAGTTTTTGGTCTCTATGTTTCTCCTAAAGAAACAATTATCCAGAGTATGGAGGAGTTATCGGCCTCAGTAGAATCTTTACAGCCGAGTCAAACTGACCCTCCCTCCAGAGAATTGTCTACCGCTACTGCTGTGCCAGTTGACCCAAGCCAGTTTGAAATAGTATCTACTTTAGCTAAAGATGAAGTCAAGATAATTTACGGACCACCCGGTACTGGGAAAAGTCAAAGCTTAACAGCAATTATTTCAAATGCCTTAGCCAAAGGTCAGACTTGTTTAGTTGTTTGTGAGAAAAAAACTGCGCTTGATGTGATTTATGAAAATCTTAAAAAGGTTGGATTAGACCAGATGACTATTACTATTGATGATATTTATAAAGATAGAAAAGAATTTGTGGATAAGGCAAGGGATATCTGCGAATTGTTAGAAGACTCTAGAGACCGAGACTTGGTCAAGCCTAACCCAAGTAATTTGATTGCGTTGCATGATACGGTTGTGAAAATAATTGAACAGCTAATTCCACGCTACGAATTTGGTTCTAAACGATTACATAATGATAAAACGCTCAAATCTTTAATTGGAGAGTATTTTAAGAACCGAGAAGTCATTCCTCAAAATTACAGATTGAATTATCCGCTCTATTTGGATAGTGAACAATATTTGCAATGGTATGATAATCTTGAAAAGGCAATTAAGTTATTGCGCAAGATACATGAAACAGAAATAGCAACGCTCGCAGCTAAAGTATTTGTTGAAAGAGAGTATGACACTCCCTTGGACCATGCAAGTGAAAAAGCAATTGAAACAGGGTTGCGTGATTTTCTTATGGTAATGAAAAAAACTGAACAAGCTGTAAAAACTATCTTAGTGAATATTCCAGAATCTGAGTTAGCGAAGCGTAGATACCATCCATACCCGAAAATCTACGAATACCTGATAGATGGAGTATATTCTATGGCTAAAAATATTAAATCTGTCAAGGAGAGCAAAGAGAAAGTTGAGTTAGTTCAAGCCTTGCGTTCTACACTGCACCAGTGTACGGAAAGTCTTAAGGCGCTCCCAATTAAAAAAACTATGCATAACTCCATACTCGTTGGTCTGACCTCAATGTCTTACCTTGAGTTATTAAAACAAATCAATGCAAACTGCATGTTAGTGGAAATGATCCTAAAACAAAAAGAAGTATATTTTGATTTATGCTCGTGGAATTATTTGCGTACCAGCATGCCCGCAGATACACCGCAGTTTATAGATCGTCTTATTACTGAAAAGATTCCATCTGACTATTGGATAAATATTCTCATCACCAACATGCTAGAAAGCGCCTTAGAGAAATTGTCAAAAGTAAATTCAGAAGTGTTGCCATTAACTCATGAGGATAGAAAAAAATACGAAAAACTATTACTGGATTTAACTAAATCTAATCAAGCGATGATTAATGCAATTCCAGGTCATATACAATATCAATGGTCTGAAAAAATATCAGGGCATCTAAAACAGATTAAAACTAAAGATGAGTATAATTACAAACTCCTCCTTAATAAAAAAAGAACTAAGAACGGGCCTCGTAATTCACTGCGCAATATCTTTAAAAAAGATCCAACATTGGTATTAAGTGTGTTTCCAGTCATTTTAACTAACCCAGAAGCCGCCAATGCCTTTATTCCGCTTACACCTGGGTTGTTTGATTATGTGCTTTTTGATGAAGCCAGCCAATTACGACTAGAGGACACCCTAACGTGCATGCTGCGTGGAAAATATAAAATCATCTCTGGGGATGAACATCAAATGCCACCCTCTAGTTACTTTGGTAAAAACATAACTCTCGACGATGATAATGATAATGATGAAGATGCTGATGATAGTGAAAGTACTGAGGCTCAAGCGCTATCCGGATCAGAATCACTTTTGGATTACGCACAGCAATCACAAAACCAGAATAAATCATATTTAGATTTTCATTACCGATCCCAGCACCCAGCTTTGATTAATTTTTCTAATGCAGCCTTTTATGGAAATAATCTAATACCTCTTCCGGCTAAACAGGAGTACACACCTATTCACTTTATACAAACGCAAGGTATCTATTATTCAAGAAAAAAAACCAATGATCAAGTTTCCAAAAGAAGTGGGTTACTTAAAAATGAATCAGGAACTAACCCGATTGAAGCTAATGCCGTGGTTGAACTTTTGCTTAATGCCATATCAGCAACTAATGGAGTAATGCCTTCAGTAGGTGTTGCTACTTTTAATATTAATCAAAGAAATTGTATTTTGAAACTCCTCTATCAAAAAGAATCGGAAGGATCGGCAACTGAAAAGAAAAATATTCAGGCATTAAGGCAAGCTGGTCTGTTTATTAAAAATCTTGAAAATATTCAAGGAGATGAGCGAGATATTATTATTATTTCAACTACTTTTGGTAAAGATGAAGAAGGTAATTTCTTTTATCGATTTGGTGAGATTAATAAATCACAAAAGGGCCATAAGTTCCTGAATGTTATATTCACCCGAGCAAAACAGAAAATATTTATTTGCACTTCAATACCTAAAGATGTCTATAGCAGCTACCACGATGAAATCGCCACAAAAGGCAATACTGGTAAAGGCATATTATTCAGCTATCTTAGCTATGCGGAAGCTATTCATAATAATGATATAGCAGGAGCAAATAGCATACTAGAAATCTTACAATCACGATCTCACTCAAGAAGCAGACAACCTGCACTAAATCAATCTGAATCGCCATTTGAAGAAGAGGTGTATCAACTTATTAAAAAGAATATTCCTGAGCTAGCTATCCAGCAGCAGGTAAAGATAGGTGGTTTTAGAGTTGATATGCTCCTTACTACTCCTAGCAAAGAAAAAATTGTTTTAGAATGTGACGGTAAAACATATCATTCAACCCCTGAAGCGCACTGGCACGATGTGCATAGACAGCACATCATTGAGAAACTCGGTTATCGGGTCTATAGAATTTGGTCAGAAGATTGGTTCAGAGACCATACTATTGAACTGAAGACTTTATATTCATTTATTATCCACGACCAATTACCCTAAAATAATTTTAATCAAAATATAGGTAACATTATTGCGATCAACCACCGACTAATTCGTGCAATTATTATTTATATTCTAATTGCCAGGCATGCCATTGAGTTACGTTGAGGTCAATTTCCGTAATCGTAGCTTTTGGGAAAAATGGCTGCAATTCATCTTTGGTGCAACCACGACATAAATTTATAATATATTTTCTATTGAGTTTTTTTAACTTTACTTCAAGTGATTGTGTTTCTGCTAGATTGATGGGTTGAATGTGAGTGACGAGTTGATCTGGGTGACCGAAAAGTGATTGCATGAAATAACCCCCACTACTGGTGTAGTTAATGATTGAGTTCTGTGCAATTTCTGGTTTAGCTAAATAAATTGCCAATATTTCACGATCTGGACTAGAGGCACCGTCAGAGATATCCTTAAATTCTATAATTGCAATTTGATATGTTGTGACCACAACTACCAATGCCATTGCCATCACTGTAATAAAATACCGTTGCAAAGAAGTGCTTGCAAAGATTATAATTGCGATAATCAGAGGGATATGAAGGAAAATAAAATGATGGCCGAGGTAAGTATTTCTCATAATTAAAAATATTAAACAGGTAGTCCCGAAACTAAATGCTAGATACTTACCGTAACCTTTTCGCTCTTTCCATATTTGAAATAAGGCAATTGAGATTAGTGGAATAAATGAGAGAAACGATAGTATCATTTGACTACTTGATAACATAACCCATCGGTCTGTAACAAAGATAGTTGGTGAAAAACTATAACGAAGTATAAAAGTTAGTTCTTGTTCTAAGTTTGCAATATAAATTGTTTTCATTTTTATTAAATATTTAATGTAGGTTATAAACTCTTTACTATTATCAGTTGTAATTTGAGTTATTACTAACACCAATAGTATTGCCAACGCTATTGCTACTACTATTTGTATCGCCCAAAATAAATTGTTTTTAATAACTACAATCGTAATATTACGGTAATGATAGTAGCTAGTGGCAATGGCGAGTATTATCACTTGAGGTATTAAGTAAATAAAAAAAGGCTTATCTTCAATAGCAATTGCCGTGATGAAAAATATTCCAAAAAGCGCTAAGTATTTGATTTGTTTTTTATATTCACTAAAGAGTATCAGCGTAAGACATATCAAGAGTGGATGAGCGACTAAAGCAATGCGAATTGGCCCAGCATCATGCATACTTTGGTAGAGTAGTGGCACATAAACTAGTGGAAGTATTAGTAAATACCATGGTAGTTTGAGGGCGCGAATGAGCAACCATCCAAACAAAGTAACCATAACAATACCATATAAATAATGTGAGTATTTAGTTTGATTGAGAAAATAAAACGGTGCGTAGAATAGGTTAGAAACCGCACCAGTGTATGGAAAATTCCTATGGTAAGTAAAACCTAGTATGTTAGCTTTATTCGCGCCCGAGCAAGACCAAAGATATTCATGTTCACTGGCAAATTTGAAATTAAAGCAGGCAAGCCGGTGATACTGTATAAACTCATCAGAGTTTGGTGAAATTATGGTAAATCGCCATATTCCAAAAATAGCTACAATTACAGCACTAAACGAAATAAGATAGGCAGCTTTTCTATGACTTCTAATCATTTCAATTGCCATATTATAATTTATGAATAAAGTAAAGTGCTATCCATGTACTAAAAATTCAATTTATTCATATAAAATATACATTCAATGGGTCTAAGAATATTTGTGATCTGTGGATTTTTGATCGGCTCTAGTCCACTTGTTGTTGCTAGCCCTCAATTTGAAAGCTTGATTAGTGGTTCTGCACAAGTTAGCCAAAGTGGTTCCGAAACAACTGTTATTCAACAAAGTGCGTTTGTAGAATTACAGTGGAATTCTTTTAATATCGGTATTGGTGAGAGGGTGGTTTTTAATCAACCTAGTACCTCATCAATTGTGATTAATAATATAATTGATTCTAATCCCAGTCAAGTGTTGGGGAATATAAGTGCTACTGGTAGAGTAGTTTTATTAAATCCTCAGGGATTTTATTTTGGAGAATCATCTTCAGTGAGTGCGCATACTTTTATTGTTGCCACTTCTTCATTAGAAAAAGTTAATTATGATTTAACATCTAATAGACTGACTAGTGTTAGTGCTACGGGCAATATTGATTTCAGAGGTTTGATTATTGCTAATACTGTGCACATGATTGCAAAAACTATTGCGATAAATGATTCCGCATCTATAACTGCTGGGAAAGCAATACGACTACAAGCGTCACAACAAATTGTAGTACATGGCAAAATCAAAGCAGACGATTTAAGTAGCGTTATTGATATATTTTCGGGGGGTGATGTGCTGGGAAGCGCGGAACTGAGCGCTGCAGGTATTGAGCTTCAATCACAGGGAGTGCTATCTTATAGTGGAACGTTAGAAGCTACTGATACTATTGCCATAGTAGGTAATATAATTCAACTTGATTCATCTGTGGAGCTATCTGCCCAATTCGTTGATGTGAAAGCGCTCCATGGGTATCTTCTGCTTTCTGGCACCGTGTCAAGTTACTACCAAAATTATAGTGCACAAAGCTCTTTAAATTTATTATCTGCTCAGTTAATGTCACATGGTGGAGATATTCATATCGGAAGCGCTTCAGATTTTCCTAAAAATATAGTAATAGATGCAAGGTCTAATATTACTGCTTCAACCAATCAATTAAATAGGTCAGGAGGAAGTGTAGTTCTTTTTGCTCAGAAGTCAATTGAATTGTATGGCAAGATAGCAGCTAACTCTACAATGGGGAAAGGTGGCGTGATTGAACTTTCAAGCTATGATTCGTTATACTACGCTCCTCAAGCTCAAATACAAGTTATAGGAGCGCTTGGAAATGGAACAATACTCATAGATCCTACTAACGTATATATTGTTGATAGATATGCGCAATCGTTTGAGTTATTTAAGAATATTATCACAGCTCAAATAATTCCTATTAATCAAATAAATACAAATATAGGTAGTGCGATAGCGCTAACTGAAAAATATCTGCTCATTGGTGCGTCTTTAGAGAATAAAGTAGTAGGAGGTGTAACTACATTGGGTGCCGGTGGCGCTTATTTGTATAGTATAGATGATGGAAGTTGGACAAACCTATCGTCAACCCCAGGCGCTCCACAACTCAATGCGGGTGATTCATTCGGCAGTGCGGTTGCCTTGTCAGATCAATACGCCCTGATCGGCGCACCTAATTATGATATTACAGTTGCTGGGGGATCTTCGTTAGTTGATTCAGGCAATGCATTTTTATATAATCTAACTACCTTTGCGTGGACAAATCTATCATTAACCCCAAGTGCTCCACAAATCAATGCAGGTGATTCATTCGGCAGTGCAGTTGCCTTGTCAGATCAATACGCCCTGATCGGCGCACCTAAGTATGATGTGGTAGTTAATGGTTCGGCGAGATCAAATTCAGGCAATGCATTTTTATATAATCTAACTACCTTTGCGTGGACAAATCTATCATCAACCTCAGGTGTCCCACAACTCAATGCGGGTGATTCATTCGGCAGTGCAGTTGCCCTGTCAGATCAATACGCCCTGATTGGCGCACCTAATTATGATATTACAGTTGCTGGGGGATCTTCGTTAGTTGATTCAGGCAATGCATTTTTATATAATCTAACTACCTTTGCGTGGACAAATCTATCATCAACCTCAGGTGTCCCACAACTCAATGCGGGTGATTCATTCGGCAGTGCAGTTGCCCTGTCAGATCAATACGCCCTGATCGGCGCACCTAAGTATGATGTGGTAGTTAATGGTTCGGCGAGATCAAATTCAGGCAATGCATTTTTATATAATCTAACTACCTTTGCGTGGACAAATCTATCATTAACCCCAAGTGCTCCACAAATCAATGCAGGTGATTCATTCGGCAGTGCAGTTGCCTTGTCAGATCAATACGCCCTGATCGGCGCACCTAATTATGATATTACAGTTGCTGGGGGATCTTCGTTAGTTGATTCAGGCAATGCATTTTTGTTTGATGTATCTGACAATGTTCTTTCTTCATTGTTACATACCCTAAACGCACCTCCAGTTGTGGCGGGAAGTAAGTTTGGAACTGTTGTTGGGATATTTAATAACACAATTGCAATTAATGCACCTACGATTGGAATAGGCGCTGTATATCTTCAAAAAAACTCCTCAGATGCATGGGTTAATATATTAGGAGTTTTTAACGCACCGATTGTGCAATCAACTTCGTATATTGGGAATTCAGTTGCGTTAAATAATTCTTATGCACTACTTGGTGCATATTATTACCAACAAAATCTTGAAGTTGGATCTGGCAATGCGTTTTTATATCACTTAGCTTCTGGTACCTGGACTAATCTACTTTCTCTTGCTAATGCCCCAATACAAGCAAATTCAAATTTTGGATACAGTGTTGCGTTAAATGAAACCCACGCCTTGATTGGCGCTCCTTTATATAGTCCAACTGTTGCAAGTGTTCGCTTAGAGTCTACAGGCGATGCTTTTCTTTATCGTATCAGTGATGGAGTTTGGACAGATTTAGCAAAAGCAAATGGCGCGCCTTCTTTACAAACTAGTGATAATTTTGGTTATAGTGTGTCGTTAAACGAAACATATGCATTGATAGGCGCCTACTCTGATAGTTATAATTCAATTACTGACTCTGGCAATGCATATCTGTATAATTTAACTAATGGTCAATGGAGAAATTTACTAGCTTCTTCAGGAGCCCCAACTATCTTATCTTTGTCTAATTTTGGCAATGCAGTTTCATTAAGTAGTATGTATGCCTTGATCGGTGCTTACGGTAGGGGATCTGGCAATGCGTATCTGTATCGATTAAGTGATGGAGCTTGGCAGACAGTATTATCTATGCCAGGTGCTCCGGTTGTGCAAGAAAATGCGAGTTTTGGTTGGTCTGTAGCTGCTACCAATTCACACATATTAATTGGTGCGAGCTTAGATACGGTAACTCAGCAAAGCAATCAGATTAATTCCTCAGGTAATGCCTACCTCTGTGCAATAGTTTCATTCAATCAGCTTACTTGCTCTTCTTTATTTTCTAATAATACTGCCCCTGTTGCATTAGCTGACGCTCTCATCGGCGAATCTGTTGCGCTTTCTGCAACCCACGCCTTGATCGGTGCAAGTGCATATGATTTTCAATCATTAAATGCAAGTGGGAATGTCTTTGTGTATGAAATAGCAACAAGTACTTGGACTGATTTATTGTCAACAACAGGAGCACCCTCACCTCATCTTGGGATGAATTTTGGAAATTCAGTTGCTATTACTGGTGACAATGTTTTGATCGGCGCTAAAGGGTATTCGTCATTGGGAAATAGTAAATCAGGAACAGTGTTTATCTACTCTCTTGCACAATCACAATGGAAAAATTTATTACAATCACTTTCAACACCACTTATCCAAGCTAACGCATCTATTGGAAGCTCTGTTGCTCTTTCAGCTACTTACGCTCTAGTTGGTGCAAGTAATTATAATCAGTACTTAAATTTAACTTCAGGCACTGTATTTTTATACAATCTTTCCCATGGCACTTGGTTAAATCTTTTAAGCACTCCTGATGCTCCTTCATTGCAAGCTGGGGCAATGTTTGGTGCATCTGTTGCCTTATCAGATGAGTATGCTCTGATTGGGTCTCCTCAATATGATCTAAGTAACAATGGAACAATGTACACAGATTCTGGCAATGCGTACCTCTATGAACTTTCTGATGGTACTTGGACTAATCTACTGTCTAGTGCAAACGCTCCGGTGCAGGCTGGGGCAATGTTTGGTGCATCTGTTGCCTTATCAGATGAGTATGCTCTGATTGGCTCTCCTCAATATGATATGAGTAATAATGGAACTGTGTCCACAGATTCTGGCAATGCGCACCTCTTTGAACTTTCTGATGGTACTTGGACTAATCTACTGTCTCGTGCAAACGCTCCAGTGCAGGCTGGGGCAAGATTTGGCACATCAGTTGCCTTATCAGATGAGTATGCTCTGATTGGCTCTCCTCAATATGATATGAGTAATAATGGAACTGTGTCCACAGATTCTGGCAATGCGCACCTCTTTGAACTTTCTGATGGTACTTGGACTAATCTACTGTCTCGTGCAAACGCTCCAGTGCAGGCTGGGGCAAGATTTGGCACATCAGTTGCCTTATCAGATGAGTATGCTCTGATTGGCTCTCCTCAATATGATATGAGTAATAATGGAACTGTATCCACAGATTCTGGCAATGCGCATCTCTTTGAACTTTCTGATGGCACTTGGACTAATTTACTGTCTCGTGCAAACGCTCCGGTGCAGGCAGGAGCACAGTTTGGTGCATCTGTTGCCTTATCAGATGAGTATGCTCTGATTGGCTCTCCTCAATATGATATGAGTAACAATGGAACAATGTACACAGATTCTGGCAATGCGTACCTGTTCCATCTGTCAACATTCGGCATAACTGATATTTATTCTGTGTTTGAGCAAACTCCTTCAGCAGGTGCTACAGTAGGTAAGTCTGTCGCGCTTTATGGATTAATGGCTTTGCTTGGTGCGCCGAGTTTCGCCCAATTAGTGTACGGAATTTCATATTCTAACTCAGGGGCTGTTTTTTTATTAAATTTTGCTAATAATAAATTATTTACTCAGGACGATATTTATTTTTGGTCAAAAAATAACTTGACAAGAATGTTATCTAACGCCAATCTGACTATACAAGCTGATGCAGATATTGTTTTTTTTACACCATATGAAAATAATTCTACTTCTTATCAATTGACCCTCAACGCAACAAATGCTATCCGATTTAAGCATAATAATGTTTTGTTACCGTTTGGATCTTTTACTATTCGTGGGGAAAAGATTGTCGGAGTAAGTTCTATCATTGCTGCTCATCTTTCAATCGAGCTACCTTCTTTAACCGAAATTTACCCTTTGCTTATTGCTGAAAACAATCCTGCGATAACTGGTTTCCAGCGTGGGTCATTGAATCTTGTGCAAAGAAATGGCGACTTTAATGTGTCTTCCACTACACAATTTTCTCAAGCAAATATAACGATTGAAGTTCGTGGAGCTAATGCTTCAATAAATCTCTCCTTATATAACGTAACAGCCGCTATGGTAACATTACGCACCCAAAGTGGTAGTATTACCACCACTTCTGGCACAATTACCGCTTCTACTATTGTGCTTCAAGCAAATTCAATTGGCTCAAATCAATCTCCGATTATTATTGAACGAAATGAAGGTGAATGGAATGAATCAAATATTGTGATTAGCTCTGTTAGCTCGGGCTCAATATTCTTGAAATCTTCAGGGATGGGTTTGTTTAATGCTTCAATTCCTGTCGGGGTTTCTGGAACTGTATCCTTAGAACAGACTAGTGGGGTTGCAAATATTAGTAAAAATATTTTGTTACCCAATGCAATGGTATTACTAACTGCAAGAGATTCAATTACCATCACAAGTTCCTTGTCAGCGCGATATCTGCGAATAAATTCAACAAGCGCCTCAATTACTACAAGTAAGGTTAGTAATTTGTTATCGTCAAATTCTATTGTATTACTTGCGCCACAAGGCAATATTGCCTCTATGACTAATCATCTCAGCATAACGCAACTAAACAATCTTGACTTCTCATTGATAATTGCACATGCACAATCAGTATATCTAAATGTTGATAGTGGATCAATTCGTGCGATGCTATTAGCCCTACCGTTAGAGCCAAATCCAAATACGCATAATCAAAGTTATTTACAGTTTAGTGATGCAGTTGATATTACAACGGTTCAAGATATTTATGTTACTAATGATATAAGTTCTTGTATTGCTTCACGTAATTCAGTTAATGGTTGCACATTTACTGATTCTGTCTTCTCACTAATCAATAAATCTGAAATCACAAATAACTCTAATATTGTTCTCACTAGAGGCACGATAGAATTAATTGCAACTACTGGCGATATTGGTTCACTTGAACATCCAATAATTATTTCTACAGGGGAGGGGGAGCTTGAGAACTTCTCCAGAATTACGCTGCAAGCCACTAATGGATCAATATACATAAAACGCTCAGAGCGAGTAATTGATATCCTCACACCTGTAGGCGCTAACTCAACTCTAATATCATATAGCGAACAAGGTACTTTGACATTGATTCAAGAAAGTGAAATACAATCCATAGCATCTCTTAATAATGAAAATTTACGACTGTCTTTAATCGGACAAGGTGCGATTATTATTAGCCATGATTTAAATCTCAAGTCCTTTAACGCAGTTGGCTCTTCAGTCGTTACTAATAACGCCACTATTTATGCTAATACTATCAAAATTACCGCTTCCAGTGGCTCAGTGGGAACGGCAACTTCTCCAATATCTATATCAAGCATTACTGGTGATTTTTCACTCTTAACCCTCTCACTGAAAGCGCCATTAGGTTCTGTTTTTGTAAGATCCAGTACCAATGTAATCCCATTTATTATTGGAGATAACCCTTCAATACTATTTGCCAGCACACAAACTTTTTTATTTCAAAGATCTAGTGGCGCTATTACTATTTCTGCCCCTCTACGCTTCCCACATGCAACGCTTATCTTTACCGCAACAAGTGTTGATGGCGCGATTAACTTTATTTCTTCAAGTGTGACCGCATTTAGCATTACCCTTACTACTTCTGGACAAGTTTATTTTGATCAAGCTCAAATATATGCCAGCAATAATATTTCTGTGACTAGCGATACAATTCTTTCAAGACAAAGCCCTGACAGTTCTTTTTACAATGTAAGAGCACCATCGCTTACCTTGCAAGCTCGCTTAGGAAAAATCGGAAGTGTGTCTGATAAAATTGTTATTTCTAGTGGGGTAAATGAATCACCTGATTTTTCCAATCTTTCCGTTACGGTGCCTCAGGGCTCCAGTATATATCTGATACGATTGCCTGGTCTTGCTAGTGCATCCTCTGCAATGCAATACATTACTCGTGGTACTGGAAGTTATAAATTAGTGCGAGTATTTTTTTATCAACCATCATCGCCACAAAAAATTCTATTAAGCAATATCCCTGTTTCAAAACCTCAATACGAAGGGTTTATTTCAATGCTGCTTTACCAATTATTAGGATTGGATTGTAGCTCACCAAGTCTTCTTTCAAAAGCATCAATCAAAGTACTTTGCCAATTGAGTCTATAAACATACTATAATATTAGACATGATTAGAGTCGTGATCGTATTAGTAATTCTGTTGATAGTAGCATTCGTAATTTATCGGTTGCTAAAGCGAACAGAGAGCAAACCTGAATTTGTACAAAAATCACCGATATTGAGCAAACCTGAACAAATTCTCTATGAAGCACTTATAAAAGCTTATCCCAGCCATGTTGTCTTAGCCCAAGTTTCACTAAATCAAGTTGTCCAAGTTGACCCAAATATTGTAAATTATAGTCAGCGTTTAGTTCAATTTAATAAAATAAATGGAAAAGCCCTAGATTTTGTTGTATGCAGTACCGATTACACAATCTGTCTTGCCATAGAACTTGATGATAGCTCACATAAACAAAAGAATAGAATCAGATCAGATCAGGAAAAGGATGAGGCTCTTAAGAGTGCAGGAATTAAACTAATCCGATTTTCAGTATCTAGAATCCCAAGTGTATCTGAGTTACAGCAGCTAATAGCATCGTAAGTGCGGGCTGTTAATTAAAATCTTTATAAAGACTCATCGATCCGTAAAAATATACTTTGTGGGTCAACTCGAATATTAGCAACTGATTTTGTTTTTGGTTGATCAAGTTCTTGATTCAAGAGCTCTTGACCTGTAGTAACCAGTCCTGCCGCGAGTGGGTTTATTGGTGAAAGAACTTGTTGTAACACTGCCCCAGTGGTAGTTTGAACACCTTTTTGTAATGCTTGCTGAGTTTTGTCTATAGGGTTTATTTCGTAACCTTGTAATCCGTTTCTTTTCTCTATGTCAAAAATTGAAGCTTGAACTATAAATTCTTTTCCTTCAGGTGTTATGCCTTTGATAATTTGCATAGTCAATCTATTGGTTACTGTATTCAGGACATGTCTACCAGTGAGTAACGATCCCTTTGGAATAATTCGGTATTTACCTACAATATCCTCAGAAGTGTAAATTTCTATGGCGGCATTATCATGTGAATTAACTGTTCGGTTGAGCGATGCCCGTGCCCAAGTACCCCAACTTATTCCATATTTTAATTTTGTTTTACCTCCAGGACTATCAGAAAATACACTAAACGCAGGTTGATTAGTAGTGGAAACAATTCTTGCAGGAGAAAGTGAATGGTCGGTAGCGTTTTTCTGAGGTTTGTTTTGTTCGTCACTTAATGTTGAGGAAACATTTGAACGGGATTTAGATTTAATTCGCTTCCTTTTTTTCTTTTTATTAGTGCTATATTTTTTATTATTCAGTACTGTAGCTGGTTCGTTGATGTTAACAATCCGTTCTTTTCTATCCTTGGCAATTTGATTATTGTTTTCCCAATCTCGTAATTCATCATTGCTTATTGCGAATACCGTACTATAAAATACTATCGTGAAAAATAATACTACCACGGAATTTCTGAATTACTATTATTTGTAGAAACTGTGAGAAATAGTACTGGAAACTGCTCCAGAGTAAAGTTATGTTTAAGTGCAATAGAACAGTGTATTTCGTTATTATCTAATGTATCTTGACATGCAAATGATTTAGATAGTAGTTCATCATTACCTTCAATCGACATACCTCGTAGTTTTAAGTGCTGTATTGGCGAAGGTTGATTTAGTATAAATGCTAATGCGAGATGTTTATCATTACCAATTAATGCTAGATAGTCAATCAATGCAACCCCTTGGTTAAAAGTTTTTCTTAGAAAAATATTATCTTTAGTTATAGTTTTGCTCACTAAAAGGGCAACTAGATCTTGTGCTTCCTGACAGTGAGTGCTTTTTAACGAATCGCTGAGTGATTGATATTCTTTTTGTATTTTCTGTAATTCTTTATTGATGACGAGCTGTATTAAATGATTGGACTCTTCAGGTGTGAAGTTAAACCTAATTTCATCAATATGTTGCTCAGGGGAGCCGATCGCTAATCTAATTGCGATAAACTTTCCTGCGACTTGAATAAATAAAGACCCTTGGTTCTCTTGTGCTATGCTTGCTGGTGCTGAAATGAGAAAATAATTTCTACCTTCATGCCTAGTGATTTGGAATAAACCTGCATTAGTTAAATCTAATGTGAATGGAATTGTTGCATCCGCATTATCTAGAATTACTGGGAAACTCAATCTGGTGCCAAGTAAGGGTGCGATTGTAATGGTTAAATTAGTATATTCTTGTAGTTGTACATCTTTTAGAGTTTCTGAATATGTTGAAGTAATTGCAATATATCCAAGGCACATGATTAAGTATCTCAAAGCTATTCTCCTAGGTCTTCATACTGTTGGATTTGAAAACCAAATGTATTAATCTTTGTTCTGGGCACAATAAGCCCAGTGATTCTTACTCTAAACGGGTAAGGGTTAGTGCCTATAAATAAGTTGCCAGTTAACTCAGCAGTAACATGATTATTTTTTCTTTCAAGGATTGTGCTACTTTCAAAAGATAGGTAAGAACGCGCTGGTGATTGCTGGATGCGTTCTATTGACTCTTGTTTTTTAAGTATAGCTAGTTCTTGTTCTATGAGTTCTGGGGACATCATGGTTAGTGCAAAACTCATATCAGAAAAAATGGTATCGCGATTCAGGCTCATTTTAGCTGAGAGAAATTGCCTAAGCCCAAGCAGTATTTCTTCGTCACTTCTCACACTTGCGTTTAGATATTCTACTGTTCCTGAAATTCTACCTTCATTATCTATTGTTACTATAACTGGTGGTTTTAACGCAATCCAAAGTACTGCAATAATAAAGAGAACGAAGTTTATTATCCCAAAGCAGAGACTTACCCAGCCCCATCGGTATAACCAAATGGTATGTTGGTTCGCAGTTATTGCCTTTGAAATTTGTAAAGAGTACTGGTTATTTATGTTGTTCATTGTTTTGGTATTCCTTGATTGTTTTGTTTTGAAGTAGGGCTAGTTTTATCATTGTGCTTTGGAAGTGAAACAGGTTCGTTACTGTTGCTTTTTGTTTTACTGGATGCGGACCCACTATTTTTTGATTTATCGCCTAATCCTCCTTTAGAGCCTTTGTGTTGTCGCAAAATATGTTCTCTCATTGCGTTACCGATAACGCCACCAGTCGCCACACCTCCTGCTATAAATGGACTTGCCATTGATGCCACATTTGATGAAGCAGTAACCAATCCTTGTGTAATAGCAATTGAGCTTACTTCTAAGCAACCTATCATTACATTTATTATTCCTTGTAAAATGCAATGTGATAAGGTGTTTAATATTTGAGTTTTGTTTGCAAGTGAGAACACTGGAATAGTGTTCATTGATTGAAGTAGTACATACAGTAATACACCGAAGGTTAGAGGCCAGAGCAAAACAACAGTACTCATTCGTACCCAGTTCCAAACAATGCTTTTATCTTTTAATACGGCAAGAGGGATAATAATTGTGCCACTAACCGCGCAAATACTATAGAGTATTGCATGGGCAAGTCTAATAAAGATATCCACCGTTAGTAGCATAATTGCAGAGATATACCAAAAACCCCATGCGAAAACTGATAGCACACTTTCAGAAAGTAAGGCAAATAGAGATGGATCTTTCTTAAATGCTCCATTTCTGTTAAGATTCTTTTCAAATTCTTGTAATACTTCAATTAATAAGTTATTGACTCCCAATTTTTCTGCAAGCGCACTATAGGTATCAGAAAAAATACTCCAAAAAATGAAATAACCCATCACTAAAACCCCACCAATTAAACAATCTTTTGATGCTTTGAGAAAGTTGGCCTGTCCTTCTACAAGTAATAGCGATTCTTGTAACATTCTCCAACTTGCGCCGATAACTAGTGTTACTAATGACCAAATACCCCAAGTTTCTTTGCTGATCAAGAGCGCGGTACTGTACATCCCAGTAAAATTAAATTGGGTGTAAAGTAAGTTGGTAATTTCATTAATCATTAGTAATTTGTAATTATTTGTTGTTGGTATTTTTAGTGGCTTCTACAATTGATTGATAAAAAGTTGAAATATCTTCCGTTAGCGCTGTTGCCTGTTCTTCTGCTAACTCCTGCTTTATCATGTCGTTACCCCCTTGATTATTTAATAATTGTGCGGTGTTTCTTGCTATTTGTGTAAGTGCTTCTTGTTCCCCTAATTGACTCTCTTGAGTTTTGTCAATTTGAATTTGAGATTCAAGTTGGGCAAACAAAACTCTAGCTTCTTGTTGCAATGCATTCTTCTCACTCAAGTTATTTGTTTTACTAATTAGCACTTCAATCTCCTCTAATCGTTTTTTAATTCTATCTTTTATAGTATCACTGCCAGTTAATTCTGATTTATTATTATAATTATCAACATTGAGCAAAACAAAGGTTTGATCAACAAAGGTATTTCTGGTTTGATTAATTTTAGTTTTGTTTTCAGTTATTCTTTTGAGCTGCTGTAACTGTTCGTAATTATTTTTTATTTGATTATACATACCAATCATCACATGCATTTGTTCGGTCATTTTAGCTACAATGATTGCAGCATCAATCCCTCCAAATGCGTAGGAATTCTGTGTATTGATACAGACTATTAAACTAAGTACTATGTGTTTATTTATTTTCATTGATAAATCTCCTTACTCTTTCTATTGGATCGGTGGTTTGTTTACTAATTGATTCTTTTAGAATGGCGCTTTCTGGATCAGTTCGGGTAAGTGCCATTACTTCTGGTGGGAATGAAAGAAGTAACTCTACCCAATTATTACCATCAAATTCTAATCCTGGCCGCCAGTCATTAAAAAATGGGGTCGGCCATGACTTCCAAAGTGATACTACTTCTGGAATCATTCCTATTCTTTCCGCAAGTGCGTCATGATCGCTGGTACGATAGAGCATGGTTTTTCTTATCATTTGATTCATAACAGCTCTACCTATCGCATCTATTTCTCCCACTTCCTGTGTGATTAAATCAATAAAACTAGCTTCTTTTCTTCCCATGCGTGCTAGTCCTTCTATAAGAGGACCCATGACATCGGGTGCTAGTCGTACAAATTCATGTGTCTCGTCTAGGATTATTTCACTAGGGCGTTTATTACTACTTGCCATCTGACCAAACTTTAACGCAACAAAAACTAAATATAGTTTTAAAAGCGATGGTGCTTTTGATCGCACCAATGAAAGATCAATACCACATGCACCGGGATTAATTGTCAGCTCGCTATTTGACATGAATTTTATTCCTTCCATAGAGATAAGAAATGCACTTAGATAATCTGACATACGCTTGGCACATTCTGCGATTTGAGGAATGTCAGGATTTTCACAATTTAGTAGTGAATTTCGTAAGTCAATTAAGGTTGGTTGTTTTATTGGAATTGGTTGGTAACACTTAACCAGTGCCATTTGAATAGTTGCTCGTTCAAATGTATCTAAACTAAGTGTAACATTGGTAGTGGGTTTTAGCAAAAAGGCTAGGGTGTCAACTGTTACTGATACTATGTCTTGCGGGAGGGTTTGATTTTCATTGAGACATGAAAGTGCTGGTAACGGATTAATTGCCATAGTGTCTGGGTCAATGGCATGGTACTCTCCACCCACTGCTTCAATTGCCCACCATGCAGATTTACCTATTTCCAAAAGGTACATATCTATTCCCAAACCAAAACATTCTAAAATTCTTGCACATCTATCCAGTGATTTACCTGCACCAGTAATTGCAATAGTGCAATGGTGTGCCACTTCTCCACTGCGATACCCTAAAGTAACTCCTTGATACCCAGCCCCTAAACGCAGGATAAATGGCGCATCGGATCTTCCTATATAAAATTGTTGACAAGGAATCATTGCTACTACTTGCCAGGTTTCATCAACGCGCCATCGCCTATTGCGATGGCCTTGTGCAGGTAATTGATAAAACCATCCAGCAAATTGAAGTTCGCTGTAACTTCTCACTAACGCACCCTGTTCATGTAGATAATCTGTCATTTCAGCTACCCTTTTCTTAAGATTACTTTGTGAATTATCATACAGAGTAATACTAACCAAGTTTTTAAATAGTTTTAATTGATGTTCTGCAAGGTGCATGCGAAGACCCTGTTGGTCGCCAGCAATGACAGTTGCTTCTTCAGTGCCTTCACGGCTACTTAAAGCATGTGCAAGGTCTTCAGCTTTTTTTGATTTACGAATTTCATATTCATCTGCTGTGGTGATAATCTGCACGATATGGCATTCTCCAAATATCCCTGCAATTGAGGTTATCCATCCCTGCGTGCAATTTGGATATAGTTGCAATAATAATGTCGTGCAATATCTTCCATCCGGTAATTGAAGTGTGTTTTCTGATTCCTTTGGCTTACCCATACAAATCCAATGATGGCGTAAATCTCCAATACTAGTTGTAGTATCTGGTCTTTTTTTGGCGTAGCAAAAATTTATAATATGAAACATAGTGCTCATTGGCGCAATTTCTCCTTGGGGCAAATGACGCATCAGTGAATTTGCTGTTTCTAAAATCTCTTGAGCGAGAGCATGCTGCCGAGCTAGTCTTTTAGCTGGGCTAAAAGGAGATTTAGAGTCAATGCGCGTAAGAATAACATAACAGTTATTTTTCATTTCAGATTGAGCGACTTGATCTGCAATAGCGTCTCTAAACCACTTAGTTACTTGCAACGCGCGTTTAACTGGGAAATTTCTATACCTATCACTTACGGTATTGTTAAATACTCGTAAGAGATGAAATTCAATTACATAGTTTGGTTTTAGTTCGTGCAGTAGATTTTGGAGCTGTCTTTTAGATTGTAGTAGACGCTCTGCATCCATAAGTGAAAAGTCCCAGCCGTGGTACTTAATTATAACTGATACCGCACCATCATCAAGATAAGCAACATTATCATGAATAGATTTCCATTGAAAATGCTCTTCAAAATATTTTACCATTCATCACCCAGATCGCTTGAGCGTAACATTCTTGAAGTAAACCAGTGAGCAATCCAATATCTCATATCACCTAACCACATATAAAAATATGTAACATAGAGCAAGCAAATATTTACAACGCCCAATAAAGCTGATTCAAAGTACTGTTTTTGGATTATGAGCAACCCTATTCCAATGAATAAAAAACATACTATCACCATTAAAAATATTGCAAAGACAGGTATGCCCACAATCTTTGTTTCCTTGTAACGATTATTGAATGCAACCATAGTATTAGTTAATGACAACACCGATTAAACTATTTACCCCTAGTATTATTGACGCACCAATAAGTGAAGATACTAGTATGGTTTTTCCTTTATCAGGATCTCCAGTTCCTATCTTAATTCCGCCATAGATTGCTCCTGCGACACAAGCAAAAATACCAAATAACGCAAAAATATTTACGATACTCTCACCTTTGCTTTCTATAAACGATTTAGCATCTTGACTAGAGCCTATGCTCCTGGGAATATCAATTGCTTGAGCATATTGTGTGTGTAATAAAAATAATTCAACTGTTAAAACACTCAAAATTCTTTTTATCATAGTTTCTCCATAAAGTAATTTTGTAAATCTTAAGCCACATATACATACCAAAACTTATGTAAAATTCTGATTATTTAATTTAAAATGTATTACGTATGATTGCACCATTTCAGTCGTCTGAACTTCGCCCCACCTTAGTAGGCCAAGACGAAAAAAACCAATTAATTAGACAGTGGGATAAAGGTAGTGAAGTTACGATGAGTGCTTTATCGGCTAGTTTTGCGACACTAATGGCATCAGGGTATCTATCCCCATTTAATGAGTTTATGAGCGTAGGGGAAGCAATGCAGGTAGCAAAAAATTATAAAAATAAAAACGGGTTGTTTTGCCCTATCCCTTTGCTACATGTAACTAACCAGACATTACATTGCAACCAAGGCGATTTATTGCTTTTACGAGATCCCAATTCTGACCAAGATATATTAGGTGTCCAAAGAGTTGCGTCAATAGAACAGATATCCAGTAGTGCACTCCTAGAAATGGCTACATTAGTGTTTGGCACGAGTGACCAAAATCATCCAGGTGTTGCTTCATGTATCGGACATGGTACAACAATTATTTCTGGACCAGTACATAGTTTTAATCTAAGTTATTTTCCAAATATGTTTCCAGACACATTTAGAACTGCGGGTGAGCTGAGATCTATGATTGCACAGCTAGGCTGGAATCGGGTGGTGGCGTTTCAAACTAGAAATCCTATGCATCGTGCGCATGAGGAATTATGTCGTATGGCATTACAGCAACTTGATGCAGATGGCTTGCTCATTCATATGTTGCTAGGTAAATTAAAACAAGGAGATATACCAGCTCCTGTTCGTGATCAGGCAATTCGTGTCATGGTCAACAAATACTTTGATCCCAAGCAAGTTATAATTGCGGGGTATGGCTTTGATATGCTCTACGCTGGACCTCGTGAGGCACTCTTGCATGCCTTGATGAGGCAAAATGCTGGTGCATCCCATTTAATTATTGGTAGAGATCATGCTGGTGTCGGCGATTATTATCAACCCTTTGCCGCCCAAGAAATATTTGATCAGGTGGTACCTAGTGGAACTTTTGAAATAGAAATATTCAAAGCTGATACAACTGCTTGGTCTAAAAAGTTACATCGTGTGGTCATGATGAAAGATGTCAAAGACCATAGCCATGATGATTTTATTCAACTATCAGGAACAAAAGTAAGGGCGTTGTTATCCGAAGGCGCATCATTGCCTGAAGAATTTACCAGGCCTGAAGTCGCAACAGTACTCCGCACCTATTATCAGTCGCTTAAGGCAGTGTGAATTATATCAAATTTGAATTTACTTGCTTTGCGAGTTCAAATGAAATACTAGTCGCTACTGAAGATACTCAGCTTGCTGCTGCTATTACAGAAATCGCAAAACAGGAAGCCTTTAGAATTGAGAGAAAATATTCAAGATTTAGAAACGATAATATAATTCACTCAATCAACACTGCATTAGGTAAACCCATACCTATTGATAGTGAAACATATCAGCTATTTTCTATTGCACAAGTACTGCACCAACAATCACAAGGCATGTTTGATATTACCGCAGGAGTTTTAAACCAAGTCTGGAATTTCTCTAATCCACCAACCTATCTACCTTCGCAAGAGACTATTCAAGAGATGCTTAATTATGTTGGATTACATTTAATTGAACTGAACGACACCCATGTTCGCCTGCAACCTAACATGCAAATAGATTTTGGTGGAATAGCAAAGGAGTACGCAGTAGATCGCTCAGCGATGCTGATTAAAGAATATCTCAAAACAATACAAGCAAATGCACCAACCTTAGTAAACTATGGTGGCGATATTGCTACAACAGCACCACCCACTATCACTACTCAGTGGCATATTACCATTGCACAACCATCATTGACCCAGAACAGCACAGCGCCTACCATAAGAGTAGCCAAAGGTGGAGTTGCAACTTCAGGCGATCATTACAAAAGCTTTACTATAGATAACCAAACATTCACACATTTTATTAACCCATTAACTGGCTACCCATTACCCAAGCAGCATATTTCATCTATTACGGTTTGTGCCCCTACCTGCATGAGTGCGGGAATGATTTCTACCTTAGCCATGCTTAAAGGACACCAAGCTGAAGAATTTCTCAAGGCTCAAGATGTTTTGTTTTATGTCATGAGATGAGTATTTTACTTATTTTTAATTACAGTTAATTTATATTTTTATAATTATGGTATGAAAAATATCATACATATAGTCTTAGGTTTTTTTATCATAGTATCATTGCTAGGCTGTTTAAAAAAAGACAGCACCCCTCCACCATTACCCGAGACAACCATCTCGGGCTTTGTTATGTTGGGTAAAACCACCACTGCTGGCTTGCTTCAAGTATATTCGTTTGAAAAAAACGCGAAAGGAAAGTTGCTTACTGAGACTAGATTGTCATCAGATGGTTCATTTTCATTTAAATTAAAACGACCAAGTGAGGCAGTGTTTATTGAACTGCGTCAATTGCAGATTACTGAATGGGTTAGTCGGAAAAGTGTAAATCAACCAGAAAACAACAATATACAATTACACTATTATGTAAATGCTGGGGTAAATAGTAAATTGATTATTACTCCCTACAGTCTTTATGCGTCATCTTTGGCCGCGTATTATATCAATTCAGGATTGTCAGTCCAGGAATCCATTGGCAGGTCACGCGAGTCGATTAGACGGTGGATTCTTTTTGACCCATTTGAACTTGAGCGATCTGATATTACTAATGCCTCTAATTTAAGTAGTTCGCTTAGTGACGCACTTCGTTATGGATTTATTACTTATGCTATTTCCTTGCAAACAGCAAATGTATCTATTGCGTTATGGCCAGATCTTTCTATGCATCAAGAAGTTAATACCTTTCACTATATTGATACCATGCAGTATGACCTACAGTTTGATGGAAAATTAAATGGAGTAGGTGCGTCTGGCTATGCTTACCTTGGCAGCAAGCAAATAACTAATCGTTGGTATCGCTATGACTTAGCAAAAACGATCTTGCTAACTGCGCCTGGCTCGGAAAATAGAACTGGGATTAGTTCATCTGGGTTGAATTCGTACGCTCAGCATATTAGTACAGTGCAAGAAGATTTTTTAAAGGGTGATTCACCGGTTCTTAATACCAGTGAATATTCTATTGATGGATTGTCTGAATATGATGCAGATGTGATTAGTGGAACAGAGACGATTAACTGGGCGATCATTAGTTATTTAGAAATTACTAACACTAAAATTATTATAGATGGGGTAACGGTAAAGACATGGAATAACAAAGCAACCACTTGGGAATTTGATTCAAGCTCATATCAGGATGGCAATCATTCGTTAAAAGTAGAAATTACAGATAGTAGTGGAAATACCGTATCAAGCACTATCTCTGTTGTTGTGAATAACTTTGGCATAGCTTTTTCAGACATTACTCCTATTGAATATTCAGTACTTGGTGGTAATATAAATGTACACTATGCTGTTGATGCTGGGGTTGGTCTATATGTAGTCTCATCTCAGTTGCAATACTCGGTTTCTGGTAGCCTTGTCTCAGTGCCATGTATCAAAGATTACGCACTACCGCGATACAATTGCTCATTTAGGCTTACTAGCGAAAATAATGGGATCATTCAGATGGCACTAAGTGCGACTAATTCTGCAAGTACCCCTAGGACTGTTCAGCGACAGTTATCATATACCGTAGACGCGACTTCTCCTACTGTTACATTTAATAATGTTACTAATAATCAGTTGATTAGAACAATAACTGATCAAATGACCATTGATGTGTCAGATACTCATTTGAATTCAGTAACGATTTCTATTAATGATGTGCTGACCACGCTAACAATTACTAATAATCGGGCATCATTTAGATTAAGTGAGCAAACCTGGGCGGACGGTGTGAAGACTATTGTTGTAGTCGCAACTGACAGAGCCGGTAATAGTACTAGAGAGACCAGAACAATAACCATTGACTCAACTCCGCCTGAGGTTACTGTAAATACTTTTGATACTAGGGTATCAGGTCTCGTGCAACTTTCCGGGACCATTCTAGATGATAATCTGACCTCATTGGCTATTTCTATTGGCTCAATAAATCTGGGGTATGCTACTATCACACAAATAGGTGGTGTCAACCAATGGTTTTTTCAATTTAATTCTAGTGAATATAGGAGTGGAGCTAGGAGATTCCCAGATGGATCCTATCAATTGAAATTATTGGCACTTGACTCGATTGGAAATCAAACCACTTTAGCCGACACTAGTTTGCTAATTACCGTTGATACTAATGCTCCAATTCTTACTGCCACTGTTCCTGCTCAAATCTCATGCGATGATCAGCTAAGTGGTACTGTAGTAGATTCGGTGCTACCAACAATAGAAATTTACCGTGATCAAACTAAACTAGGTGATGCTACAGTTGTCGCAAATGGCACTTCGTTTAATTGGAACTATCGTTGGCAGACCACTATGCAATTTCAAGGCAATAGGACTGTTAATATAAAAGCAATTGATTCAGTTGGAAATCACTATACCTCAAGTTATTCGGTATTAGTTGATTGTACCGCACCTACCGTTGTTTCAAAACAAGCTCCCACAGTTGTGAATAATAGCCTTACCTTTACAGTGTATGTTCAAGACACTGTAGGAGAAGTATCTTCTGCTCAGCTTAAATTTGGCTCTAGCGAATTGGCAACAGTGGTAATGAGCGCCAATTATCCGTATGGTAATTCCCGCACCGTTAGTTTTTCTAATATTAGTCTTAGTTCCTTTGTAAATGGAGATAGCATATTTACAATTGAAATTGTGGATCGTGCAGGCAATCGGGCAAGTGATTCGCTAACCGTTCATGTGGATAAGGCCCCTCCAACACTTATAGGGCAGGCAATATGGACAAATATAAATTATGTGACTACTGTTACTGAGGAGTGCGGAGTAAGTCGTTTTTGCGACCGTATTGAGTACTCGTATGGGTATTCAGTTACGGCAACCTTAGAGGATTATGGTGGAATACAAGATGGCTCATGTACAGTTTTAGCGAGTAATTCTAGAAGATATCAGTGTAATTATTATTATAGTTCTTACAGTCGACCGTCTTGTGCGCCTAATTTTACAGTAACCGATAGGTTTAATTACAGTACTGCAATCCCAGTTATTTGTGGGCCGGAAAGAACAGAAACTAATCACAGGTATAATTAAACATTCCTACCAGAGGCGGCAGCGGCTTGTGATTTGTGTAGCATCTCTGATATAGTCTGATGCAGTTTCTTTGCAGTAGCTTGAGGATTTTGTTCAGTGTCAATAAGATGGCTAAAAGTAATATGTGCAGTAATTTTTTTTACATTCAGAGTACGCCATAAATGGTTTACAAAAGTATCTTGTCCAATAAATGCGATTGGATTAGTAGCGTATGAGCCTTGATATGAATAGTGAATGGCAATTGGTTGAATTGGTATGTGGTTACTAATGGCTGGTTCAAGTAAATGGTAAAAAAATTGTTTAACCTTTGAACCATCTGTAGTAGTGCCCTCAGGAAATAATAGTACATTGTTACCAGTTTTTAACGTATTGGCAATCTCTCTTCTAGCTAAGGTAAACTGACCTTGACCTCTGTGGATGAATAAAGTGCCAGCGCTTTTTACTAATAATCCTATTATCAACCAATTTCCCACTTCTGACTTGGATAAAAAAGTTGTTTTGTAAATAGAACCCAGCACAAGAATGTCATGCCAGCTTATGTGATTGCAAACCGCCAAACATGTTTTAGATGGAGGAGTGCCATGAATCTTTAAGGTAATTCCAAGTATATGTACCATAGATTTATACCAAAAGTTAGACAACCAAATGATAACACTCTGTTGTAATGTTTTATTGAAACAGAACAAAAGAGCAATTAAATAAGTTCCAACTAAGACGCAGACTATGAAAAAAAGCCTTATCAATCTCATAGTTCTAACTGAGCCCCAATACAATTCTCATGTATTGGTGAGTCAATTGCTTTTACGATATCAAGAAGCTTAGTGAAGGTTTGTGAAGGCGTGCCATTTTTAAAAAGCACCGCGCAAGTTGATGAAGAGTTTATCCACTCTTGGAATTGATGATTAATAATTGTGGTTTTGGTTGGATACAATTTAAATATTTTTCTGTTTGGGTGGTATCCTATAATTAAATACTGGAACCAATTATCTATTTCAGCAATAGTATTGCCAAATATAATAATAATATCAGTGCAATGGTTTAAGGTATATAGGGTAAGGGCTTGATCTGGTTGTAGAGGCTGATTATTTTCCACCATCCGATTTAAATTAATTTGGTAAGTATTACATACATGTAATAATGAATTATTTCCGCTTAGAAAAGCAATTAATTTTAAATTCTCAAAGAGCGTAGGATGTGTGATGGTATGAGTGGCTGTTTCTGACTGATCATTGAGTAGTTGTTCAACTTGATTTGCAATTTGAATGACTACTTGAAATAGAGAATAATCAAATCTAAATTGAAGGTTGTACAGCAATGCTTGTAATACTAGATTAGCATCTTGTAAAGAATTAAAATGTAGTCTATCATCCTTGAAAAAATTATCTATAAGTATTTGCACCGATGTATGAGCATAGTGGATATAATTATTGTTGCTTAAAAATCTACCAGCGTCGTAGAGGGCAATGGTAAACAATGCATTTGATCCCACCCCGCAAGAAGTATCAATCTCAAGCCGTAGCTGTTTTTTCCTCTCATCCGCGAGAGTGGCAATGCCTTCTAGTACAACGCCGTGTATTTCTTGAATACTATTGGTTGAATGCTTAGTAAGCGCCTTGATAGAAACTTGTGGTGTTAGTAATTGCAATTGATCAAGAGATTGGGGGCTAGTAATTTGCATATACTCTGTAATATATTTTAATTGAGCTTCGTTAAGTGCTTGAAAAATTGTTTTCGGGTGTACAAGATATTGATTGTTAGCTAAATCTTGTGGGCGAGATGATTCTCCCAGCAATCCAATTGGTACTAGTAAGGTACTCTGTAAACAATTAATTGATTTTTCCACAACAATCCTAAATTCTAGAAGTTGGGTGAGACCAAATAATCTTGCGTATGAAGATATTAATAATGCGTTAGTTGAAAGTAGTTTTATATATTGATTGGGATGAGCGCTGGTTGAGTTTTCAAAAAATCCCCCACCTAAACAGTCATGTATATTGGAGGAAAGCAACAATTTCATTTCTTTTGATATATTCTGAAGGATAGAAATATCATTTGGTTCAACGAGATACCAGTAATCAATAAGTAATAGACAGGTATTTACATTTTTCATTTCTTTGGGTGGTGAGTTTAACCAGGGAGTAAAAATATTTCTAATGTAGTCCATGTTACTGTAAACTATGTGAGATGTTTTTATATCCTGCGATTAATCCAATTGCTTTTTCTATCGGCAAAATTTCTATCCATTGGTATGGGATTATGTATGTACTGGGGTTTGTTGCTTTTTTGTATCTTGCAAAAAAGCAAGTAAAAAATGATAAGACCGAGTTAAAAACAGAAGATATTGACTTCATACTCCAATATAGTATTGTGGGAGTTATACTTGGTGGGAGATTAGGATACTGCATTTTTTATCAGTTTGCCGAGACGATTTCAAATCCATTGTTTGTTTTTAAAATTCATGAAGGAGGTATGTCATTTCATGGCGGGCTTTTAGGTGTAATATTGTCGCTTTTTATATTTAGTAGACTTCGTAACTTCCCATTTTACCTTATTACTGACTTAGTGGCTAGATACACTCCAATTGGATTGGGATTGGGAAGGGTAGGCAATTTTATTAATGGTGAATTGTATGGAAGGCCAACAAGCTCTGATGTGCCATGGTCATTTGTATTTCCCCATGTGGATCTTTTGCCGAGGCATCCTTCTATGCTATATGAAGCTATCCTAGAGGGGGCTGTGCTTTATGCATTGCTTTATTTGTCAAACACTCGCAAGTATCTTGGACGCGTGTCTATTTTATTTTTACTGTATTATTCAAGTATGAGGTTTGTCATAGAGTTTTATAGAGAGCCGGATGCTCACCTTGGTTTGTTTTATTTTAATGTAACTTTGGGCCAGATACTTTGTATTGGCATGTTTATTGCAGGGTTAAGTCTGTATTGGTATCAAGCAAAACGAGTATGGAAAATTATTTAAGGTTATTATCACAGCTTGTCTCTTTATCTGAAGAAACTAGCAACCATAGAACAGATCGTACCGCAACAGGTACTGTTGCGGTTTTTGGCACAAAGCTTCAATTTGATTTACAAAATGGTTTTCCCATTCTCACTACTAAAAAAGTTCATTTTCGTTCTGTGGTAGCTGAGTTGCTATGGTTTTTACGAGGAGAGACCAATATTGATTATCTGCACCGTTATGGAGTAACAATTTGGGATGAGTGGGCAGATGCGAATGGTGAATTAGGACCGATTTATGGAAGTCAATGGCGTAATTGGAATGGTGAAGGAATTGATCAGATAAGTAATTGTGTGCATAGTTTGATTCATGATCCAAATTCAAGAAGACATATAATCAGCGCATGGAATGTTTCTGCAATTCCAAAGATGAGATTACCACCTTGTCATATTCTCGTGCAATTTTTTGTTGACAATAATAATCTCTCATGCCAAGTGTATCAAAGAAGTTGCGATGTATTTTTGGGATTGCCATTTAATATTGCATCATATGCATTATTATTGTCTCTCATGGCAAAAACCTGTGGGTATAATCCTCATACATTAATTTGGATAGGTGGTGATACTCATTTGTATCAAAACCATATCCAGGCTGCGAAAACTCAATTGGAGAGAGCTCCTAAACCTTCACCAAAATTAATCATTACTGAAACGGTTGATAAGATTTGGGAATATCAGATAGAGCATATCTCATTAGAGCATTATGATGCTTATCCAGCAATTAAAGCACCTATTGCAGTGTGATGAAGTTAAAACTAACAATAGTTGTAGCTATGGATTCTAACCAGGTAATTGGATTGCAAGGTTCATTACCATGGAAAATACCTGAGGACTTGAAACGATTTAAAGCGATTACTTTAGGAAAGTCTTTGTTGCTAGGTAGAAAAACCTTAGAGTCTTTACCCAATCAAACCTTGCCAGGTAGAAAATTATTTGTGCTTTCTAAAACTCCTACCCTTTTCAAAAACTCCCCTAACACGACATGGTGTAACTCATTTATGGATGCTTGTAGAATTATAGAAGAATCAGATGTCCTTACTGCCTATGTCATTGGCGGGGGAATGATTTACCAAGAAGCGCTTCCTTATACTCAATGTTTAGAAATTACCCAAATCCACTCTACATTTCAAGGTGACACTTATTTCCCCAAGCTTTCACCACAAGAGTGGAAAATAATAAAGAGAATTGAAATTGCAGAGCAAGGTAATACTCCTGCGTTAAGTTTTATAACCATGGTACGCGCTTGATTGGAATAGGTATAATATTGGCATGATTAAATGTAATTATTTTTCAATTGGATTTTTATTAATGTTTATTTCACAAATCTGTCTATCATTTCCACATGATCGTGAGGTGTGGATTAAAGATAATCTTGAAGCGATTGTATTTGCTATGTGCGATAAAAAAAGTTATTTTAGGCAATGTTTTTTAGTCGACGATAAAAAATGTAAGATAGTTGCTAGAATATCAATTTCGCGTTGTATGGATGAATATCGTACCTTAATGCCGAAGACATTGGAAATACCTTTCGATGATGAAAAATACCGACCATTAATTGGTGCTTGTAGTGGGGGGCAATATCAAGCCCGGTTAAAAAATTTTAGCAAAAACGAATCTATTTGTAGTGGTGAAGGCAAGTGGGAGCGTTAGTAGTTAGTGTTTAATCGAATTGCTTTCCGGATAGCGTAGTGTAAACTCTCTGGGTTTGCTAGTTCTAATCTACTAGCTAGATCATAAGCAGTTCCATGATCTACAGAAGTTCTGATAATTGGCAAACCTAATGTAACGTTAGCTATCAAACCAAATGATCTAGACTTGAGCACCGGCAAACCTTGATCGTGATACATGGTAAGCACCACATCAGATCGAGATAAGTATTTATTTTGAAAAATTGAGTCAGCGCTGTAAGGTCCTTGAACTAGGATACCGTTATCCCTTGCGCTAGTAATTGCTGGAATGATAATGTTTTGTTCCTCTGTCCCTAGTAGTCCAAATTCTCCTGCGTGAGGATTGAGTCCACAAACAATAATTCTTGGATTAGCCAAGCCATATAGGTGTTGCATAGAAGTATGCAGGATAGTAAGTGTTCGGTATATAGAATCTATGGTGATTGAATTAGCTACATGAGAAAGCGGAATATGGGTAGTGGTCAATGCTATGCGGAGCTGATCATCTTCTAAGAGCATAACTGTGTCACAATCAAAATAAGAGCCATACCATTCAGTGTGACCCTTAAATGTCGGATCGTAGCTGTGCACAACAAATTTGTCAATGGGAGCATTAACCAATACATTAAATGTTTTATCTTTCATCAATTGCGCACTCTTGGTTAGTAAGCTATGTTGCCACGGTGCGGTATTTAATTGTGGTTTACCTGGCGTGATTGAAATAGTTTCTAATCCTGCTAGATTTTCTACATAGAGTACCCCAGCAGCTTTTTTGATATCCGCTTTCCAAGGCTGGATTGGAATATTTAATCCTAGAACCTCATTCCATTGTTTGAGAATGTGCATTGAGCCAAGTACACAAATATCAGCAGGTTGATTATTTTTAAATGAGGCAAGTGATAGACATAATTGTGGTCCTATTCCCATAGGTTCACCCATAGTTACTAGAATAGTGCTAGGAGACATTACGTTATTACTGGTCGTCAAACTGTTTGAGTTCAATTACTGCAGAAGTTAACAATGAACGCTGCCATCGCTCTACTTCATCACTCAGTCGTAATTTGATTAGGTTATCTCTTGCGGTTGCTTCTCTGTATAGGTCTCCCTTACTTACCTGTTTTGTCTCTAACACTTGGATAATATGAAATCCGTAGGTAGTTTTAATTGGACCAAGGTAGGAATTCGGTGGGGCCTTTCGTACAGCATCAGCAAGTTCTGCGGGTAGCATGGGTAGAGAAATCCAACCAAGGTCGCCACCATTACCAGCAGAGTTGCTATCTTTTGAGTATTGTATTGCTAATGCGGCAAAATCTTCCCCTGCATCTAGTCTTTTTTTAATATTATTACTAAATGTCTGTAATGTTTCTGAAGTGCGCGCTTGGTCTTTGAGAATAGTTATTGATCTGATATGATATTGAGTTTCAAAAGCACTGAGTTCTTCTGATTCTCTAATCGCGCTTAAGCGAATTAAAAAATAACCATAATCCCCCCTGATCGGACTACTTACCTCACCGGCTTTCATTGTAACAAGGGCATTTAAAAAAATAATAGGAAGTTCATTTGCTTTTTTCCATCGCGCAGTTGTCGGGTTAGTTTGTGGTGAGGAAGATTTTAAATAATGACTACTCACAGTGTCAAAATCTTTACCTTGAGTTATTGAATCCCTAATGGATTGTATTTTTTGTTTAGTTTGATTGATAGTTTCAAGATCGTTCTTACCTCCAAAACTAATATATAATTCCTGAACTTGATATTCTTTTGTGTTATTTTGAAATTTGTCATACTCTTGTAAGTAGTTTTTGATTTCTTCATTGCTGATCTCTATTTGTTCTGCAACTAAATACCGATAGGCTTGCTGAATTACTAGTTGTTTTCGCATATTGTTTTGGTAATCATCCCATGAAATGCCTTTTGATTCAATTTTATTTTTTAACTCATCTAAAGTAGAATTATTTTCTTTTGCAATTGTGCGTAGCAGTTCATTAAATTGAATGTCGTCTAATCTGATTCCAGATCGTATCGCAGTCTGAAATTGTATATGTTCTAATACAAGTTCGTCAATAACTTTCTTTTTTCGCTCTTTACTTGGAAGGGAAATTAATGCAGGATTTTCTAACATTAATTGCTGATATTTTGTTTTATAATCGCTCACGGTTAAAATATCGTCATTTATTACTGCGATGATTGCATCTAGTATTTTCGGCGCACTAAACGAATAGGTGGTTGTTAAAAAACTCAAGATAAAAATTAATAATAGATAAATGCGCATGATTATTGCAATTGCTTACCTATTTTACCAAAGAATACGTCAGTTTCATTATCAAATAAATTAACCAGTTTGAAGCTAATCTGATAATGTGGTATTAACCTCCCTGTTAACGTGCTTTCCTTTCTGTAGTCAAAAGTAACACTTAAGCAGCATGAAGAATATCCTATTGATAATGATATATTAATTAATGCTTTAGTAGTCAAATTATATTGAACAGTCTGTTCAAATATTATTTTAGGACTTAATTTAGCATAATAATTTAGCAATAATTGTTTATCAGCGCTGTGTGTTCTAAATAAAACAGCAGTAATATTATTGTCACCGATAGAAGTTCTGCTGTATAAACTTACATTAAATTCTTTTTGATTAAAAATCCCTGTTGATGTTGAATAACCAAAAAAAGTAGTTTCAGTTCCATAATGTTCAATTCCAAAAAAACCTACTGTTTGATTTGCATACTTGACCTGTGGCACCGTATTTGTTTTAGGCGACTTATTAGCAGTTTCATTATATTCTGATTGATATAGATGTTGGGCTAGTACCCTGACTTTTGTCCATTGATTTGTATTTGACTCGCCAAATATTGTTACTGTGTTGCCAAAGGTGAGTCGTTGGTATCCAGCTATTCTATCAAATCCGGCAAGAGGAAATTGATTGGTAAAATTATTATATGAAGGTATCAACACTTCACTATCTAAATTGTCGATTAATGAATCATCTTTAAAATCAACTTGTTGGTAGGATATTGAAACGTTGTAATTTCCTTCACCGTTAGCTAATCCAACCGTATGGTGCAAGGCAAGTTCTTGAGTGGTTTGATTCAAAATACTAATTGATTGTAACCTTATTGGATTTTCGCTACGGTATTTTCTGGAGAATGAATTTAATGTTAACATCAGTTGAGTGCGCGCATCTATATATGGGAAATAGCGTAAACCCGCCATGTTGATGATTTTTTGATTTTTGCTTCTGTTTGTGTATTGGTTGCTATAGAGTAACTGGTACGTTAATTCTAGTGATTCAGCCACCATCCAATTTTTGGATTTGTATTGTATGGTTGGCAAAGTACCAGAGTTATCTGTTCGTAGCAATGAGCTAGAGTAGCCAGTTGCCACCTCAGCCTCATTTCCAAAAATTTGAAAATTAGAGTACTTGTCGTTATATGAATAAAAAATTCTATTATCTAGAGTATACCGGTCACTTAGTTCATGAATATTACCAAAATTAATTGAGTACTGATTATCTGAAAAACTTGTGGTATGCAATGAAAAAAAACTGCCTTGATTTGAGGTGTTTAAATCTATCGTATTAAACCATCGAATTGATGGTAATCCACTAGGCTGAAGAGGGTTTATATCATTGATAAATGATAGTCTATTAATAAACATCCCATTTGGTAAAATTGTTCTCCATTCATTAAGTACTAGTAGGCCTGAATTAAAATATAAATACGGAGTAATTGTCCAATCAGATTCAGGTTCTATATTCCAATAATACGGTATGCTTATTGAACCTCCGGTAATCTGGTCTTTACTATACCGAGGGATTAAAAATCCAGATTTTCTTGAGCCAATTGAAAAACTAAAATATGGAAAATAAAAAATTGGCACTTCTCCTAAGAGTAAAAAAGTGTTTTTCATTTCTCCTTGCAGTTCTTGATGGTTAATTGTTATATTTTCAGCTTGAAGCCTCCATTCTGGATTGGTCGAATTGCAAGTAGTAAATGAGGCATTGGTGAGTGTGGAAATAGTTTCGGTATTGAGTTCAATATAATCAGCCTTACCGTTACCCAAACTTCCACCAAAATTATAGATTGTTTCTCTTAAGGTTACCTTGTTAATTTTTTTATTTGCTTCAAATTGTTTACTGAGTAGTTTTATTTCTGGTGTTGCAAATAATCCACCTTGAGGGAATTGAAATATTTGATCGTTTTTCTTGTACTGTATTGCATTGCTATATAAACTAACATCTTCTATGGTAATTTCAACATTGCCAAGCATGGAAATGTTACCGTCTTGATCAGTTTTTATTGAGTCTGCTTGAATTACCGCATCATTATTAATATTGGTATTTGATTTTATAGTGGAGCGCGGTTGTGCAACCGAGCACTGATTGAAGGATTCTAGAATTTGCTCAAGCGACTCTTTTGCTTCCACTTGAGTGATAAAAAAAACAATTACGAATACACTATAAGTACAAAGTGTTTTTCGTACAAGAATATTTGACACCTACCATCCAGTGGCTTTTTTTATAGTTAGTCCAAGTTCTGCAGGAGATTGTGCGATATGGACGCCAGCTTTCTGTAACGCGGTAAATTTTTCTTTTGCAGAACTTGGACTAACTATAAAAAAAGCCACTGGATGGTAGGTGTCAAATATTCTTGTACGAAAAACACTTTGTACTTATAGTGTATTCGTAATTGTTTTTTTACATTATTTTTTATATATTCCGCTGCTTCTTCCTCAGCACTGCCCCCAATTTCGCCAACCATTAATATAGCTTCGGTCTGCGGATCCTTGTTAAATAGTGTGATTATATCAATGAAGGATGATCCGGGTATTGGGTCTCCTCCGATTCCAACACAAGTTGATTGTCCGAATCCCAATGCAGAGGTCTGATACACCGCTTCATAAGTTAATGTGCCTGATCGAGACACAATTCCTATCTTGCCTTTTTTATGAATGAATCCTGGCATAATTCCGATTTTACATTCATCTGGAGTAATTACTCCAGGGCAATTTGGTCCGATGAGAGTAATCCCAAGTTCATCTATATATTTTTTAACTGACACCATGTCTAATGCAGGAACTCCTTCAGTTATGCATACGATTAACGAGATACCGCTATTAGCAGCTTCAATTATTGAATCTTTACAAAAAGGTGCGGGTACATAAATTACGCTTGCAGTTGCACCGGTATGTTTAATAGCATCTGAAACAGTATTAAAAACAGGCAAACCTAAATGAGTAGTTCCTCCTTTTCCTGGAGTTACTCCTCCCACCATTAATGTGCCATAAGCAATTGCTTGTTCAGAGTGAAATGTACCTTGTTTTCCTGTGAAGCCTTGGCATATAACCTTTGTTTGTTTGTTTATTAATATACTCATGATATTGAAGTAACTACTTTATTTGCTGCATCCTCTAGGCTGTTAGCAGTTATGATTTTCATGCCACTTGCTGACAACATTTTAAGTCCTTGCTCAGCGTTTGTGCCCTGTAATCTAACTGTTACGGGCACGTTCACTGAAACCTCCTTCATAGCGTTTTGAATTCCCTCCGCAATCAAATCGCACTTGACAATTCCTCCAAAAATATTAACTAATATTGCTTTTACATTAGAGTCGGAAAGTATTATTTTAAAAGCGTTAGCAACTCTTTTAGCGTCAGCAGTACCTCCAACATCCAAGAAATTTGCAGGTTCTCCACCATGCAGTTTAATAATATCCATGGTTGCCATCGCGAGGCCTGCTCCATTGACCATACAGCCGATGTTCCCGTCAAGACTAATGTAACTGAGATCTTGCTCTTTAGCAATTCTTTCCCGTTCTTTTTCTTGGTGTGTGTCATTTATGGCTTCTAGATCGCGTTGTCTAAATAATGCGTTATCGTCAATTGTAACTTTACCATCCGCACAAAGTAACGTACCAAGATTCGTTTCAATGAGAGGATTAATTTCAAGTAAACTAAAATCTTTTTTCAGATATAACTCTACTAATTTAGTGGTAATAGCGGTGAATTGTGTAACTTGATCTAGAGTTAACCCAAGTGCAAATCCAAGGCGTCTGCCTTGAAAAGGAAGAAAACCAACGAGTGGATCGATTGCTTCTTTTACAATTTTATCTGGGCTCTCTTCCGCAACTTTTTCAATTTCTACCCCACCTTCACTACTTGCCATTGCGACCAGACATCGCTTGGAACGGTCTAATACTATGCCGAAGTAAAACTCCTTTTGAATGGAAAGTGCCTCTTCAATTAAAATAGTGTCAACAGGTTGACCATCTGAACCACTTTGATATGTAACCAGCCTAGTCCCCAGTAATTTTTTGCAAAATTGCTCTATCTCAGTTATAGAATCACTAACCAATACCCCTCCAGCTTTTCCTCTTCCTCCAGCGTGGACTTGGGCTTTGGCAACAAAGCGACTACCTGACAAACTCTTAATTGCATGTTCGACTTGATTGGGGTTTTTGATAATAGTTCCTTGAGGAACAGGAATCCCGTTATTACGAAATAACTCTTTACATTGATACTCGTGTAGATTCATAGATTATATTAATATTTTATTTTTGTCATTATAGCCTATCAATATACATTAATACATAATTATTTTGATGGCAAGGAAGGTAAAAATGAAAGTGGTGGATTGTAGGGAATAATACCTAATAATGGGGTATTTAAAATCGTTGCATAGCTATCCTCTATTGTTTTTATCACATCTCTAAATTGTAGTAAACTTTCATCTAAACAATTTGCATACCAACCAGCGCAAATCACTTGTCTTTGTTGTAGAACTTCAGCGCTTAATAAAGCGTGATTAATACAACCCAGTCGAATCCCAACCACCATAATTAGTGGAAAATGTAATGCTTGGCATAGATCTAAGATAGTTTCTTTTTCATTCAAAGGAACTAATAAACCCCCAGCCCCTTCACAAAGTAACACTTCTGCGCCAGCATTAAGCGCTGGTTTTATGGCGTTTTGAATTGAATTAATTGATAGAGTAATGCCTTGTCTTTGAGCAGCAAGGTGCGGTGAGATCGGGGCGTCTAGCAATATTGGGTTAATCGTCTTATACGGTAATGAAATGCTATTTGATATGTGGAAAATTTCAGCGTCTTCATTGGTGTGGTGAGGATAGTTGATATTTTTTTGAGATCCGCAAGCGATTGGTTTAATTGCGATAGCAGAAATATTGCGCTCTGCGTAGCTTCGTAATAAAAGTTGAGTTACTTTAGTTTTTCCTATCCCAGTATCTGTACCACTAATAAAATATGATTTCATTTTTTATAGAAAAAGCTGAGGCAAATCAACTGCTAGATCGTGTAACCGATTACCAATTTGCTGCAGTTCCTCATGGGTAGTTGTTAAAGGCGGTAGGAGATATATGGTGTTTCCAATCGGACGCAAAAGCAACCCATGTTTCCTTGCTAGAGATGTTACTTCTGCAGGAAAAATATCATGGTTACGCAGCCTGGCAATAACCTCCCAAGCTACGATTGCGCCACAACTTCGTGCCTTAGAAAAATAATCAAATGTTTGAGTGACAGAGGTAGCAACTGTTTGTAAGGAATAAAAAAGTGATTGATAATCTATTTCTTTTAATAAATCTAGAACTGCTAATGCAACATTTGCGCCAAGCGGATTGCCACAATACGTATGACTATGTAAAAAACTTTTTGCATATGGATGGTCTAAGTAGCGATGATAAAACCGGTTTTGTATAATCGTTGCGCTAAATGGAACCCAACCCGCAGTAAGTCCTTTGGAAAGGCAAATGATATCAGGTTTTATTCCTGCAATCTTACAAGGAGATATTGCGCCAAGCCTACCCATACCTGTCATAATTTCATCCACGATCAGGGGTATTTTGTTTTTCTGGGTGTAGGCAAAAATTGTACGAATGACATCAGCATGATACATTAACATTCCAGATGCACCTTGTACAAATGGTTCTAGTATAAATGCCTTAATTGAATTCGGGAGTTTTTCTAATGCTAGTTCTAATTCCCGACAATCACAATGTTCAATTTCAAACACTGAGCCTTGGGATATATAGGGAACTGTTAAAAAAGTTGTATCAAAGCATAATTTCTGATATGGAGCTTTATAAATTTTGCTATCACTTACACTTAAGGCCCCGATAGTTTCTCCATGGTAACCATTTTGTAATCCAACAAAAATTCCAACCTGATCTCCATTCTGATCACACCAAGTGTGCTCAACGAGCTTTAAAGCCATTTCTATCGCACTTGAACCTTCGCTGGTATAAAAAACCTTTGCCTCTCCCTCCATGCAAGAATTGCTAAGCCGCTCGCTTAATTGATCAATTGCTGAATAGGTGCAATGTGCAAAAATTACTTGTTCAAACTGCTGGGCTTGTGAGATTAATGCTGATTGTAATTTTGGGTGTTGATGGCCAAAACTTTTACACCACCAACTTGAAGTGCAATCATACAACCAACTACCATCCTTTACCTGTATTTTTGAACCTAGCGCTTGAATGACTTCAGATGGAGGAGCGACGAGAAGCCGCCTTTCATTCATTGCAGGGTGCCAGTGTGGTGGCTTATGCACGCTCAACAGCTATAGCAATACCTTGACCGCCACCAATGCACAACGATGCTACTCCGCGAGAACAATTATTTTTATGCATTGCGTGAACTAAGGTGGTTAACACTCTGCATCCGGAAGCGCCGATAGGATGACCGAGTGCAATCGCCCCACCCTGAACATTTACCTTTTCAAAATTAATTTTTAATTCATTAATTACTGCCAAACTTTGACATGCAAAAGCTTCATTTAATTCAAATAAATCAACATCAGATATATTCCAACCAGCGTTAGTCAAGCAAGTTTGAATTGCTTGAACAGGTCCTAACCCCATAAATGCTGGGTCTATTCCACAAAGTCCAAAAGCAACGATTCTTGCAAGTGGCTTTGCGTTTTCAGGTAATGCTGATTCATCACATAGTAATACTGCAGCAGCGCCATCATTGATTCCTGAGGCGTTACCTGCGGTAACCGTTCCGTCCTTTGAAAACACTGCCTTGAGTTTACTAAAATCCCCTATGTCACTTTCTGATCGTATTTGTTGATCCGAATCTTCTCCATCTAACAAAACTAGTTCATGAGCAAATAACCCTTGACGGGTGGCTTGTGTAGCCTTTTGGTGTGATTGAAATGCGAACTGATCTTGAGTTTCTTTACTGATAGAGTATTTGGTTGCGATATTCTCCGCAGTAATACCCATATGATATTTTTTAAACGCACACCATAAACCATCATGGACAATACTATCTTGAGTTGTGGTGTGGCCTAATTTTTTGCCCGAACGCATGTCTGGTAATAAGAATGGAGCTTTGCTCATCACTTCTTGACCGCCTGAGATCACCAAAGAAGCGTTTCCTAAAGCAATTTCTTGGTATCCAAGCAGTACCGCATAGAGACCAGAACCACAAACCATATTAACTGTTGAAGCAACAACCGCATCGCTACAACCCCCACCTAATGCGCTTTGTCTAGCTGGATTTTGACCAGCACCAGCGGTAAGTACCTGACCGAAGATCACTCTAGTAACTAAATTAGGGTTTACATTCTGAGTAGAAAGCGACATGAGAAAGGTCTTGACGAGGTGAGCACCTAAGTCACTTGCTTGGTAATGAGCAAATTGGCCATTCAATTTGCCAATTGCAGTTCGTTTTGCATCTAATATCCAGACTGACTTCATAAGTTAATTTTATCAAATAATTTTAAACTATTGTTTGTCGTGATTGTAATCAGTTCTTCGTTGGTGATTCCTCTGAGCGCAGCAATTTTGCGAACAATCCAGATAAGATTGCTTGGTTCATTGCGTTTATCAATATCTTTTACTTCGTCAGGTGTTAAAAAAGGCGCATCAGTTTCTATTAACAGTTTATCTTGTGGAATGTATGAAATCGCTTCAAGTAATTCTTGATTGCGTCTTTTGTCGCAGAGCCAACCAGTAATTCCAATATATGATCCGATATCTAATAATTTTTTTAAAGTCTCTCTTCCTTCTGTAAAACAATGAGTAACAAGTTTGTTACAGAGGGTATGTTCTTTAATTATAGCTAGATAGTCGTCAAGAGCGTTTCTCTGATGAAGAAATAATGGCAAAGAAGATCCTTTTGCAATAGAAAGTTGTTGGTGAAACAGTACCTGTTGTATATCTGGCGATGAATAATTACGATGGTAATCCAACCCGCATTCACCCAATGCCACACATCGATCATTGTGAAGCATTGCAAGAAAATTCTCTTGATCAAAATCTTTATGATTGATTGCCTCATGAGGATGTATTCCGCATGTGTAGTATAATTTTGAATCATACTTGCAAAGTTCACGAGCTCTTGCTGACTCAGTAAGCGTTCCGCCAGTTATTATTATTGCTTCAATCCCACTATTCCATGCGCGTACTAAAACCTCTGATAAATCTTTTTCAAAACTTGGATGGGTTAAGTTTGCACCAATATCAATCATGGTCGCACCGTGCTAACTCGGTATTTTTTTTACAATTAATCGTGCCGTTTGAGTAATCTGGCTAGGTTCAGAGTGTTGCTCTAAACCTGGGCTTAATTCCTTCACTCTTTGTAAGCTCGTAAAGATATTTCTTTCATAGGAGCCTATGGTCTTATTATAAGATTCAATTGCGGCATCTAAGTGTTTCCCAGTGTTTTCAAGATTATCAATAAATGGTTTGAAACGATTGTATAATTCTTTGGTTTGGTTTAAGATCTCCATGACATTTTTTTCAAGTTCGTATTTTTGCCACCCTATCACTAACAATCTCATTAAAACTATCAGGGTCATTGGAGATGCAATAACAACTTTTTTAGCTAGCGCATCTTCAAGTAGGCTCGCATCTTCTGATAATGCAGAATACAACAGCGATTCACTGGGCACAAACATAATAACAAAATCTAAAGCGTTTTCTATTTTGTTCCAGTACTCTTTTTTTGATAAGTCTATCATATTTTTCTTGACTGATTCGGCATGTCTTGTTAACATGGTTTCTTGTGATTTATCACTTAACGCTGAACTTTCCAAAAATGGGCCTAGGTTAACTTTACTGTCAATAATTAATTTTTGTCCTGATAATCGGTGATGGATAATAAAATCCACCCTTCCGCTACCATCGTCAGTCGTTATTTGTTTTTGAAAATCACACAACTCAGATGCTCCAGATAGTTTGAGAATATTCTCTACTTGTGATTCACCCCAGGAACCTCGCACTTCAGGGCGCTTTAATGCTGAAACTAATCTCTCGGTTCCTATTTGTAAATCTTTATTTTGTTTCGTAAGCGTTTCTAGTTCATTGCGAAGCCCACCGTACTCAGTGTCTCGTTTGCTCTCTAAATTCTTGATTTGCTCTTCATATCGTTTTAATGATTCATGCAAAGGTTTGACTAAACGATCGCCTAGCGTGCTCTCGGCTTGCTTTAAAAACTCCCCACTACTAGACTTGAGAGACTCACCACTTAATACTTTAAATGAATCAAGCATCCTCGCTTCTGCAGAAGTGATGAACTCTTGTTGGGCAATAAATCGTTTTTCATTCTCAAGTAATTTTGTTTCGGCCACAGCTTTAGCCTCAGATAGCTTGGTAAAATCAATCCTTAAAGAGTCATATTCGCGCTTTAATCTTTCCCGCTCGTTTCGCTCAAATTCTAATTGAGTTTCAATTCTCTCACTCGTTTTAGAATTACCTTTTATACTACGCAATAACCAGCCAATCATTATCCCTAGTGTGAGACCAATAATTGAAATAAAAATACTATTCACACTACCATTTTAGTTTATAAAATGTGTGGCAAGGAATAAAAGTTATAAAATTGTAATATAATATTGCCATGTTTATTTGCACTACGACACAAGTCTTTGCAAGAATCTTGTTGTTGTGGGTGCTGTGGATTTCTTTTACCCCAGTTTTCGGAGAAGAAAATCGCGGCGAACAAATTATGAAGCAAGTATACGCACAGCTAAACAAACACCCACAGATGAAACTTGATATTGAGATGACTCTTGTGAATGAACAGGGCAGTGAACGACATCGTTTACTTACGATGTGGAAAAAAAAACAAAATGAAAATAGTAGAGTGCTGATTAAATTTTATAGTCCAGCGGATATTAAAGGCAGCTCATTTTTGACAATTAGCAGTGATGGGAATAGTAATAATGAACAATCTATGTTTCTTCCAGCATTGAAAAGAATCATAAAAATTAGTGGAAACGACAAGCATAAAAGTTTTATGGGATCTGATTATAGTAATGACGATGTGGGGGGGCGTACCATCGTTATGGATTCTCACTCTCTTGAAAGCGAAACTCCTAAACAATGCAAAGTAGTTAGTATACCAAAGGATACTGATTCGCCGTATAAAAAATTAATTAATACCATTGATTGTGAACGAATGGTACTTCTATCAGTAGAATATTATGATGCTAATGGTCTGTTCAAAACGCTAATTAATAAAACAATAAAAAATATAGAAGGTATGTGGATGCCCATGGAGAGTGAAATGAACCAACATAAACGAAAAAGTTACACAATAATGAAAGTATCTAATACTGACACTACTGTTACAATTGATGATAGGTTTTTTAGTGCAAAAGGATTGCAACAATGAGAGTGTTACTTGCTTTAATTATTAGTTGTTTTGCCATTACGCAAGTTCATGCGGATGAGTATTACGACAAGCATTTTTCTGGCCAATTTAATTTCAATTATGGCGGAATTGGAGATTCAACCGGTAATTATCGCCAGAATGGCAACCTTCGCTTTAAATGGCAAGATGATTTTAATCAAAGTGGTTTTGCGTTAGGGATAGAGTTATATGGATTTAGTTCAAAGATACGCTACATATCAAACAACACATATCATGCGTATACTTTCGATCCACAAGGTGATCGAAAAAAATATCCAAATGGTAATTATGCTATTCAAACGGAAACCCGTCAAGAAGGTTTTATATACGCAAAAGAAACTCTGCGAACCAATGAATTTTATCTTAAAGCAAATGGAGATATAGTAGAGTTTGTTTTGGGCAAAGAGAAACTAGCTTGGGGTCAGTTTGATCTTTTCTCCCCAGTAGACTTGAATTTGCCTTTTGATTTTTCAGATACCTCACTTAAATTAACTAAAGTTGAAAATCGTTTACCTTTAACGCATATGCGTTTAAGCTTGTACCCAAATGAATCAACCGAATTAAGTATTTACTATTTTCCAGATATTGAGCGCGATGAAATTACTTCAGCATTAGATGGAGATATTACTTTTACTAGATACAATATAACAGACACTAATATAAGTGGTAGCGCAGCTAAAACTGCTAGCAGTTCTGACACTAGCATCGTGCAGAAAAAACTAAAACTTAAGGGTAGAGAGCAAGCAGCATTTCGTATGGTTTTTAGAGATACGGTCACTGTTGGGATAACTTACTTCCAAGGTTTCTGGGGTTTCAGCGCAAATGAACTTCGTACAATTGTTGAGGGTATACCTCTAAATAATGTCGCTGGTGGTACGACTATTGGAAATACCCCAATATACCAAACTGAATTAAAGAAAGATTACAATGAGGTGCGTACATTAGGAATTGAACTTGCCGTACCAGTCGATGATAACAGTACTTTCAAGGCAGAGTTACTCTACTTTTTAGATCCAGTATTTTCTGGAGACATTGATTTACCACAATGTGCAAGTTTGAATCAGTTTGTTCAATATAATAATAGCGACCGTTATAAAGGTTGCAGTTTATCAGTTATTGGAGGAGTTAGCCAACGAGATGTAGACACACTTAACTTTATTACTAGCGCAAATAAAAATAGATTATATCTAGAAAGTAACTTTACTATTTTTGCGCTTGGTGTTGATTATTTATCAGAAGATTGGAATGTGTTTTTTTCAATGTTCGGTTTCTTTTATCAACATAGTAAAGAAGCGAAGCGAGCTGAGCAACTTGGTGCCGAACTAAACGATGCAATTATAGGTCCTTCCTTAGTGGCTAAATATACTTTTGGCCAGCAAAGAGATCATTCCACAACATTTGTACTTGGTTCTATTGGAGTGGCTGCTGGAATTTCAATAGCATATAACTATCAAATGGCTGAGGGGGCTATTTTTATTCTTGGCTTTGAGGCGATCCAATTTTCTGGTGATAACAGTTTGATTTCTAATGTAACTGATAATTTTGATAAGAATAAATATCTTGGTGTTGATGCTGAACTTAATACAGATCTTACCATTGCACTAAGAACTGGATTTCAAGTTAGTTTTTAAATGACTGGTTGTTCATGGTTTCGCTGGGTTAGTTACCTTGCTGGACTATTACTTCTGATTGTAATTCTCGGAGGAGTGGCGTCCCGATCTTCATTCAGTAACTATCATTGGCTTGAAGAGAATCATCCAATTCAAAAACAACAAGATTGGGTAGATAGTAGATTTAATGGTGGTGAAGTTTTATTGATAGCGTTAGAAACTCCTAAAGGGTTATTTAATCCAGCTACCATTAAAACACTTTCACAAGCTCTAGATCTACTCCAGCAATCTCTTCCAAAGGCTACCATAACTTCTGCGCTGAGCATTTCATTTGTCTATACTGCACAAAATGGCGAGGTAAGTTTTTTGACCTATCGTGAAGGGCTTGAGCGAGGGTTGATTTCAGTTGAAGAGTTTAAATCGTTACTTACCGCTAGCCCGTACCAAGGTCAGTTAGTATCTGACCATGGAAATAGTATCCTGGTCTCTCTACAACACAATGTTGAAGGAGATGCTGTAATGCGAGCACATAGTATTAACATTGTTACTGAGATTTTTTCTTCGTCGCAAGAATTTGAACGATTACAATTTGCCGGAAGTATGGCGCTTAATCATAGCTTAGATCAATCTTCCATTAATAATATGATTACCCTTACGCCGATATTGTTTTTCATCGTACTATTGTTATTACTAGGTTGTTACCGACGCATACAAGAACCATTGATTATCTCAATTAATAGCATCATTGCCTCACTCACCTCACTTTTTTTTCATACCCTATTTGGATATCCAATCACAGTAATTAGTCTTAGTCTTCCGGTTATCATGATTGTCATCGCTACTGCAGACTCAAAATTTATCCTAAATCACTGGGTAAACCTAGCAGCGCTTTCACCAAAACAAAGAGCGATTAATTGCTTTCGTTCGCTTTGGCTTCCAGTCTTCTATGTAAGTGTAACTACTGCAATTGGTTTTGGAAGTTTTGCGGCAAGTGAAATACTTCCCTTACATCAATTAGGAGTGCTATCGTTCTGTACCATTATTGTGGCTTCATTCTTGATTGTTATACATACCCTTGTGGCTGCATGGGTAATGGAGTTATCTGCAATTGCTGGTACTGCTAATACTCAACAATCAGCTAACATCATCACAAGAACACTTATGTATCAAAAGTCTATTCTTTTTATCTCCACCTTATTAGTGCTCTTAGCGTTTTATGGGTTTCGCTATTATCAAACCGAGACTAATTTCCTAAAAGTATTTTTTAAACCTAGTACAGAGTTGAGCCAAGCTTTTGCCTTTGTAGATCAAAATCTCATCGGCAGTGGTCAATTACAGGTAATAGTAAAACAAGAAACGGGTAGTTTTTCTACCGCAGAAAAGTTCGCCCAATTGCGTAGATTGAGAGACGAGATAGAGCGAATTCCTGAAGTCCGCTCAGTTAATTCAATGGTTGAAGTGGTTGAGATAGTGCATCATTCATTAAGTCAAGGCAAAGCATTGTATCCAACCACAGATCAATCACTGGCACAAGATATTTTATTAATTGAACTTTCTCGCAGTGAGTTCCAAGAAGATCCACTAAAGCCCTATGTTGATTTTGATTACGCAACTGCGCGATTAAACATCCATACTAAAAACCTAAACTCAGAGCAAATGCGTAAGCTGATTTTGTCTATTCAAAATGTCAGCGAGCAAATATTCCCACAAGTAATTTTTAGTGGTTCAAATTACTTAGTATTTCGCTTAAGTGAAATGGTAGTAGATTCACAAGCTCAGTCTATTATTATTACTAGTTTAATTAATTTAGTAATTTTCTTTTTTCATTTTTCTTTTTACCAAGCATTGGTTGGTTCAATCGCAACCTTATTTCCCTCACTTATGGTCATAGGGTTAATTTCTTGGCTCAGAATCCCTTTTGATTTTTCTACGGTAATGGTCGGAAGTATCAGTGCAGGATTAGTTGTGGATATGGTTATTCATTTTATGTTTTATCGCCAGAGTCAAGGTCTATCAATCCCTCAGACTATCTCTATATTATCCAGACCAATTATTTGGACTACGACATTATTAATAGCAGGGTTCGGCGTGTTTATGCTTAGTGATTTAGTCGTGCTAAACCGATTTGGGCTCTTTAACACATTTGCATTGTTATGCTCACTCTTTGCCACACTTGTGCTCCTACCTTCACTATTAATAGTAAAACATTTAAAATAATAACAATGGGTAACTATGTTAAGTTAGTAGTCTTTGTCCCTTGCAACCACAGCGATAAGGTCAGAGAAGCAATCGCATTGGCGGGAGCAGGAAAATTAGGTAATTATGATTTTTGTTCATTTAGCACAAAAGGTATCGGTAGATTTAGACCCCTACCAGGTGCCACCCCTTCAATTGGCACAACCAACACCATCAGCTCTGTTGAAGAAGAGAAAATAGAGGTACTAGTTAAACGCACAGATTTACCACAAGTTTTAAATGCCATGAAACTTGCACATCCATATGAAGAAGTTGCTTATGAAGTTTACCCACTAGAGCACCCATAATATCAACTTTGCTCTAGATCAAGTAAATACTTCTTAATCCTCACATTAGCAATTTTATCGCTATTAGTCGCGCCTGAGAATCCTCCTATCCCGAGTTTTGATACCACTCGATGGCAAGGTATGATTAGTGGAATGGCATTTTTGCCACATGCATTTCCAACTGCCCTGGGCGAGCTATTAAGCAACATTGCTAAATCACCATAACTAACGGTAGTTCCGTAAGGAATATCAATAATCGCAGACCAAACCTTCTTTTGAAATTCACTCGCATTTACAGGGAGCATGTACGGTAGATCAAATGCTGTTCTCTTGTGCTCAAGATATTCACGAATCTGCTTCACAATTACCTTACTGAAAGTAATACTATTGGTATCAGGTGTAATATTTTTTTTTACCTTACGATGACTTAACTCTATCGCCTGGATATGAGTCCCGTTAGCGTGGATATGGATATGACCAAACAGGGTAGTAATGAATATTGTATTTGACATGGTATAACTAAATAAAATCAATTGTCTAAATATATATAATTGTACTGTATAATGTTTTTTAAGTTAAGAAAGTTGTAAATCAAAAATTAAATTAGGAGGCGTTATTGATTAGGTAATGAATTTAAATATTAAAATATCCACAACCTCGGCTAGGTATATAGCCTTATCAGCAAAAGTTCTCCCAATTTTTTTAATTTCACATTTCGTTGAGTCCGCGCCAGTTCTGAACAATGTCCAAGTAGGTCAAGCTGTCGTTTCTCAAGTATCTCAATCTACCACCATAACTCAACAATCAAGTAGCGTCACGATACATTGGGATAGTTTTAATATCGGCAACACTGAAGCGGTATTATTTAATCAACCATCATCCAATGCTATTGCTATCAATACTATTCTTGATCAAAATCCTTCACAGGTATTAGGATCAATAACCGCCAATGGACGAATTGTTTTACTTAATCCTAATGGATTTTATTTTGGAAGAAACTCTTCGGTATCTGCCAATACTTTTATTGCGGCAGCTACTTCGTTAGCCAACGCTACCTATGATTATGCTACCAATACACTTTCACTTAATGCATCAGCTTCACTAGCGGATATAGAACTTCAAGGAATTATAACAACAGCAAATAAAACTCAACTTATTGCAAGAACCATAACCTTTAATCAAACTTCTTCCACTACCTCTGCCCAGTCTATTTTAATTACAGCTACTAAAGATATAGCCATACATGGTGCTATAGCAACTACTGCGATAGTTGGCGATGTTGATCTTTTTGCACATGGTAGTATTGTAGGTGGAGGGAGCATTACCTCAGGTGAGAGCATTTCGGTTACTACTAATTATCTCTCACTTACCGGAGCTTACTCTACCAATTCAAATGCCACCAGCACTATCTCACTTTCAGCGCATAGTATTCTTCTTAATAACCAAGTCACTATCTCAACAGCTAATTTCAAACTACAATCAACTAACTTTGCTCTCATCTCTGCCACAATCAATGCACTTACGCAATACTATCAAGCTGATAGTTCATTAATATTTTTATCGGCAAAACTTTTTGCCGATCAGATTTTAGCTCAAGAAAATAGTGGGCTTAGTCTATTAGGTACTATCACAATAGGGGATTTCAAAACACCTACCGTCTCTATTGACTCAACTACAACCATTTCTGCGAACAGCACTACTGCAACAGGTGGCACCATCTTAATTCAAGCGAAACAAGAAGCAAATATAGATGGTACGATTACCACAACTTCAATATATGGCAATGGTGGGTTTATAGAACTATCAGCCAAACAAATCAACCAGTCGTCAAATCTTAAAATATCCACCCTATCAACTTACGGTAACAATGGAACAATATTAATTGATCCTGATTATATTTTTATTTCAGAAAACTCATCCACAGATTACTTTACTGACCTCTATCAAAGACTAGGGATGACATTAACAAATGGCTCTCAATTTGGTTATTCAGTAGCGATTGATGATAATCATTTAATTATTGGAGGTAAGAGAACGGTTACGACTACAAGTGAAGTGGATACTAGCCCTGAATGTTTTGATGAGAATCTTTGGGCGTACATCTGTCCTCCTATAATTACATCTACACCAACTGGTATTGTTGCTTTTCTATTTAGACTTAATAACAGAAGTTGGTTGGATTTATCTGCGACACCTAGTCAACCTTTTCCAACAGATGAAGCATTTGAATCTCCTGTTTCTGTTGCACTTAATTCTCATTATGCCTTAATTGGTTTGCCTGGCATTTCATCTTACAGAGGTAATGCCTATCTATACAAACTAGATGGCACTCTTAGCTTCTCTTCAAGTTGTGCTACTACTTCTGGCACTCTTACTTCAGCTTGGTGTTCTTTATCTTCTTCTAGTAACCAACCCATCACTGCAATTGCCGCTAATTCATGGTTTGGCTATAGAGTTGCATTAAACTCAACCTATGCCCTCATCGGTGCTCCAGATATCGCCTCATATAGAGGTAATGCCTATCTATATAAACTAGATGGCACTAATGGCTTCACTTCTACTTGTGCTACCACAGGAAACCTTATTTCTGCATGGTGCACGCTCTCTTCATCAAGCAACCAGCCCATTACTACACTTGCCGCTAATTCATACTTTGGCGTTTCAGTTGCGTTGAACTCTACCTACGCCCTTATCGGTGCTCGTGGTATTTCTTCATTCAGAGGTAATGCCTATCTATATAAACTAGATGGCACTAATGGCTTCACTTCTACTTGTGCTACTACTTCTGGCACTCCTACCTCAGCTTGGTGTTCTTTATCTTCTTCTATTAACCAACCCATCACTGCACTTACCGCTAATTCAGATTTTGGTCGCGCAGTCGCACTAAACTCCACCCATGCTATTATTGGAGCTTATGGTGTTTCAACTTACAGAGGTAATGCCTATCTATATAAACTAGATGGCAATGAAGGCTTCACTTCTACTTGTGCTACCACAGGAAACCTTATTTCTGCATGGTGCACGCTCTCTTCATCAAGCAACCAGCCCATTACTGCACTTGCCGCTAATTCAGAGTTTGGCCGCTCAGTCGCGCTAAACTCCACCCATGCCCTCGTCGGTGCCAATGGTGTTTCATCTTATAGAGGCGATGCCTATCTTTATAAAATAGATGGCACTCCTAGCTTCTCTTCAAGTTGTGCTACTACTTCTGTTACTCTTACTTCTCCATGGTGCACTCTTTCAACAGTTTCAGGGTTATCTATCACCGCTCTTGCTGCTAACTCAAAGTTTGGTAGCTCTGTAGCTCTTTCAAATAGTCATGCCTTGATAGCTGCCAGTGAACTAGTAGCGATGAATGTAGTTTCAGTTAGTGGCAAGGCTTTTTTGCTTGATTTAGATTGGCTTGAAGATCAAGATACAATATATCACACTCCTGCTCAGATTGTAAATCTTTTAAATGGAGGTAATTTGGTGTTGGAGGCCGATAAAAAAATTACTGTAGATTCACCAATTAATTATTCAGGACCAAATTCATTGACTTTAAAATCTGGCACAAACTCTATTACCACTGGTGAAATTGTTCTTGCATCCTCAATCACTTTTACTCATAACAACTCAGGAGTTAGACTTGATGCTACAGGGAATATAATTGCCACCACAAGTGCTCATAAGATTTTAGCATCAATTGTTACTTTGATTTCTAGTAATGGTTCTATTGGTAGTACAGCGATTCCTATAATTATTGAAAGACCTACTTTAACATGGTCCACTTCAAACTTAAATTTAACAGCCCAATCTGGCTCAATCTATATTAAGACCCCTACCTCAGGAGCGCTTTCAACACTCACTACTGCTAGTCCATCCATTTCCTTTTTATCAAGCGGTACCTTTTCCCTTGAACAAACCATTGGAAATATAAGCAACGCAACTAATTCTAATACTAATCTTTCCAATTCTAATCTCATCCTTAGAGCATCCGATACTAGCACCTCGAATGGAAATATTACCCTTAATACAATACCTTCTACCGCTTCTCTATCGCTAACCGTAGCTGGCAATCTTTCTATTACTTCTACTGGTTCAATTGGAAGTGCTAACAGCCCAGTTACTATTGAGCGAATTTCTGGTGGTTGGAGTAATACTAATTTAATTCTCAGTGCTACAGTTGGCTCCATCTATCTTAAAACTTCATCTGTTGGCGTGCTAAGTGCTTTTTCAACAATTTCCTTTTTATCAAGCGGTACCTTTTCCCTTGAGCAAACCAGTGGAAATATTCGTATAACAAGTAATATTAATTTTCCTAGCGCGAACTTAATCTTAAAATCTTTTTCTACCGATCCTACATATGGTTATATTGCTAATAATAGTAGCTCTTATACGATAACCATATCTAGCCTAACATTAGAATCTTATCGAGATATAGGCACTAGTGCTATTCCTATCAATATTGCGAATGGATCTGGTTCTTGGACGACTTCAAATCTCACTATTTCTGGAACTAGTGTTAATATTTATATCAAGACCCCTACATCAGGAGTGCTTTCAGCACTCACTGCTGCTAGCCCAACCATTTCCTTTTTATCAAGCGGTACCTTTTCCCTTGAACAAACCATTGGAAATATAAGCAACGCAACTAATTCTAATACTAATCTTTCCAATTCTAATCTCATCCTTAGAGCATCCGATACTAGCACCTCGAATGGAAATATTACCCTTAATACAATACCTTCTACCGCTTCTCTATCGCTAACCGTAGCTGGCAATCTTTCTATTACAAATTCTACTGGTTCAATTGGTAGTTCTTCAGCCCCTATTTTCATAGAACGAGCGTCTGGTTCTTGGACGACTTCAAATCTCACTATTTCTGGAACTAGTGTTAATATTTATATCAAGACCCCTACATCAGGAGTGCTTTCAGCACTCACTGCTGCTAGCCCAACCATTTCCTTTTTATCAAGCGGTACCTTTTCCCTTGAACAAACCATTGGAAATATAAGCAACGCAACTAATTCTAATACTAATCTTTCCAATTCTAATCTCATCCTTAGAGCATCCGATACTAGCACCTCGAATGGAAATATTACCCTTAATACAATACCTTCTACCGCTTCTCTATCGCTAACCGTAGCTGGCAATCTTTCTATTACAAATTCTACTGGTTCAATTGGTAGTTCTTCAGCCCCTATTTTCATAGAACGAACGTCTGGTTCTTGGAGCTCATCTAATCTAAGTCTTACCACCATGTCAAGTGGAAATATATATCTAAAAACATCAGTATCAGGAGGTTTTGGTGCGACTATTAATACTTTTAGCACAGGAACTTTCTCACTTGATCAAACTGCTGGTAATTTATCGCTCTCTTCCACCTTAAACTTCTCAAGTGCAACTATTATTCTAAAAGCTTCAGATACTAGTTCTGGGAATGGAAATATTGTTATTACATCAAATAATAATATCACCGCATCTTCAATCACATTAACTGCAAATGGTAATATTACAAGTGGTACAGGAACCCTCTCCGTTGGAAGTATTGGAACTCTCACCCTCACAGCAACCAATGGTAGTATCGGAACTTCAACAAATCCTATTACAATAACTAGTACTTCAGGTTCATGGACATCATCAAGCCTTAACTTAACTTCCTTATCATCAGGTTCAATTTATCTTAAATCAGTGTCATCAGCACTTTTCTTAGCGACCATCAATAATTTCTTATCTGGCACACTCTCATTTGAACAAACTGCTGGTAATTTATCGCTCTCCTCCACCTTAAACTTCCCAAGTGCAACTATTATTCTAAAAGCACTAGGCGCATCCGCAAACTTAAATTATGGCACATACAACATCACCGCATCTTCAATCACCCTCACAGCAGGTGGTAATATTACAGGTGGTACAGGAACCATCTCCGTTGGAAGTTCTGGAATTCTCACCCTCATAGCAACCAATGGTAGTATCGGAACTTCAACAAATCCTATTACA